>JAQBZA010000209.1 GCA_027622795.1 Planctomycetota bacterium
TTCGCCGACCCTCTCGCCTACCTTTCTCAGTTTGTCTGACCGTCGCTACAGATACGCGGGATGTGTTCTAGCGTCCGGGCACGACGCCGCGGTAGATGAGCGACACGACCTTCTCACTGGAAAGCCCTCGCGTGTCGGTGGCCACGACGATGATCTGGGAGGGCTCGGTCCGTTGCATGAACGCATTCGCATCCCTGACGGTCACCGACCCCGACGTCGGATCAATCGCAAAAAGATTTTCTTCGTCAAGTGTCTCATCGTCAGCCTGGTCGACATCGTTAGCAACGTCAGCCGAGGCGGCGGCCGCTGGCTGGAAGCCTTGATCAGGCTCTTGCACCGCTGCGGCCTCACTTTCAGCAGGAACCTCTGCCGGCGCCTCAGCCACTGGATCACGAAGACTGAACGTGATCTGGTCGTCGGGGTCGAGATCAACAGCGACCGCCTTGTAGACCTCCTGACCATCTCCCAGGATGGCCGTGAGGACAGACTCCGGGCCGGACGTGATCGTCGGGTAGTGCTGCACCCGCAGATTCTGCCAGCTGCGAAGACGATACCGCTCCAGCAGGCCAATATCTCGCACACCGTTTTCGTTGATGTCTGAAAATGTCACCCGCGGGGTGAAGTGACCATCCTCATCATGGTCGAGATGCCGCTCGGCCCCGTCACCATCGGGATCAAAGACACCGTTTCCATTGGCATCGACGAAGAGTTCGCTCGTCTCGGCACTGCCGGCCGATGAACCGACCGGAACCTCGCCGTTCAGAAGAATCTGCCGCGCGGTGGCGTCCGGTTCGACGAGTCGGGCAAACATCGTGAGAACCCGAGTACCCAGATCATATTTGGTCTGCGCTCCATCGATGGCATAGGCATCGGGGATCGGCAACGCCGAAAGCACGACCAGGAGTGTGCCAGCCGTGATGACACCCGCCAGGCCTCCGACGAGAGTGCCCCCGATCCTGTCAATCAACGTCGCAAAACGCAGTGTGTCCTCGGGCACCGCGCCGCCGATGGCAAACCGCACGGCGAGCGCTCCTCCGACGGCCAGCAGTCCCATGCTCACCGGCAGCGCATAGGCCGCCGGCATTTCGACGGTCACCAGCAGACCGGCTAGTGCCTCGCCCAACCCGAGAGTGACAAGCAGCGTGGCGATCGCCCCGATACCAGCCAGCGTGGCGAGAAACAGACCATAGTGAAATCCGAACGCGGCCATGCCAGCCACGATCGCCAGAACGACCAGTGTTCCAAATGGCTGCAGAAGACTTCCTGCCGCCAGGATGGAGTTTGGAGCCTGCATCATTTGGCCACTCGCGTCACTTCCTCAAGGCTGGTCAATCCGGCCAGGACTTTCGCCATGCCGGCCTCATGCAGGGTCTTCATACCGGCCTTGCGAGCTGCCGCCCGAATCGCCTCGATCGAGGGGCTGCCCACGATCAGCCCCCGAATCGTGGCGTCAACGATCAGCAGTTCGTGTACGCCCGTGCGGCCCTTGTAGCCCGTGCCGTGGCAGGCCGGGCAGCCCTTGGGCTTGAAAATGACCACCTTTTTGTCGCTCGGGATGTGCAGCTTCTTCCGCATGTCATCGGGAATCTCGGCGGGTTCTTTGCATTCCTTGCAGAGCACCCGCACGAGCCGCTGGGCAAGCACGGCCGTCACGGCCGACTGGATAAGTGACGCCTCGATACCAATGTCGAGCAGCCGAGTCACCGTGGTGGCGGTGTCATTGGCATGAATCGTCGTAAACACGAAATGCCCCGTCATGGCCGCCTGCATGGCGATCTCCGCCGTCTCCCTGTCGCGAATCTCGCCCACCAGAATCACGTCGGGGTCCTGCCGTAACACCGAACGGAGAATGGTGGCAAACGTGAGTTCGGCGGCGTTGTTGACGGCCGTCTGGGAAATGTTATCGAGCCGATATTCGATTGGATCCTCGATCGTCACGATGTTGCGGGACAGCGCGTCGATCTCACCAAGTGCGGTGTAAAGCGTGGTTGTCTTGCCGGAACCTGTAGGCCCACAAACGATCAGCATGCCATGCGGCTGGTGAATGATCGATTCGAGGGAGTTCTGCACCGCCTCCCGCATTCCCAGCGATCGAATGCCGCCCTTCACCACGCCGCCATCGGCATCAAGAAGTCGGAGCACCATCTTCTCGCCGAAACTGGTTGGCCCGGTGGCAGCGCGGATGTCGAATCGCCGTGAACCGGAAAGCACGACGAATGTTCCATCCTGTGGTCGCCGCCGCTCGGCGATGTCCATGTCGCCGAAGACCTTCAGCGCCGATACCATGCCCCGGGCTTCGGGCCCCACGAACGATCCCAATTTGCCCATGATCCCGTCAACTCGGCAGCGAATGACCACCTCGCCACTTTCCTTCGGATCGATGTGGATGTCGGTGGCATCCAACTCGATTGCCCGGGCGAAGATTTCTTCGAGCGTCTTGACCGATTGCGAGGTCTCTTTATCGAGCTTTCGGCCTCCTTGCGCATCGATGGATGACCCATCTTTTTTCAGAAATTGAATGCGCGGGGCCGCCTGCCGCGCAGACTGGGCCTGCTCAAACCATACTGCAACCATGCTCTTCATACCGAGTTTCTCGGCGGCGGCGAGTACTACCTGCTCAGCGAATTGCCGACTCATGATTTTGTCGTCGGCGGGAACCTTGCGATCGCGAACAAGGACATAGCCCTGCAGGGCTCCGGGCACCAGCAGCACGAACAGGGGCAAGCCGGAAAACCCCCAGACATACGTGGAAAGGAAAAACACGACTCCAATGGTCATGAACCACAGCGACCACGGCGCCGATTTGCCGAACACGGCCCGGGCGTCGTCCTCCACCCAGATCGCACTGGCCGCCCAACCGAGGGCCACGAGCAACCAGGCTCCCCCCAGCCAGATCACTCGGTCCACCGCGTCTGCCGGAAGCATTCAGGTCTTTCCCGTAAGGCAGCCTCCTCCCCGGAGACGGCAGCCATTGCAAAATTCAATCGACAGCCTGATCGAATTACTTCAGATATACCCCACTTTGCGCACGAAAGCCACGTCCGCTCAGCGCGCCCTGCGACTATCATACTGGGTATGATCGCCCACCCATCAGATCTTCCCCGGCTGGCCAAGAAGAAATTCCTTCACGATGCCGCGGAGCACGTCCGCGACACCAGCCACCGCTCCTTCGTCCGCAAGGCTCTCGGGGGCTACTACACCAGCCGCGACACCCAAAAGGCCCGCTTCCGCGACTGGGAGCAGGCCCGTGACGCCGCCAGCCTTGCGAAATGGTCAGCCGTAAACCGGCTCGACGAACTGCTGCCCCGCTTCGTTGCCAACTTCGAGGCCAATGGGGGCCAGGTGCATTGGGCCCGCACGGCCGAAGAGGCCCGCGACATCGTGCTCAACCTGTTGCGGGCCGCCAAGGCGAAGGCGGTCATCAAAAGCAAGTGCATGACAAGCGAGGAGATCCACCTCAATGCTGCCATGGAAGAGGATGGCTACGGCGTGGTGGAAAGCGACCTCGGGGAGTTCATCCAGCAGTTGCGGGGTGAGCCTCCGTATCACTTTGTCTTTCCCTGCATGCATGTTCGCCGCGATGAGATCAGTGACCTCTTCCAGAAGAATCTCGGCACGGCCCCCACCGACAGCCCTGAAGAGCTGACGATGATCGCCCGCCGCCACATGCGGCAGCTCTATGTCGATGCCGACGTGGGGATCACGGGCGCGAATTTTCTCGTCGCTGAAACCGGCCAGATCTCGATCACCGAAAATGAGGGCAACGCCCGCCTCACCGCCGCCCTGCCGCGGGTCCATATCGCGATCTCGGGGATCGAGAAGGTGGTGGAGCACCTCGATGACTTGGCCGTGTTGCTGCCGATGCTGGCCACCGCCGGGGCGGGCCAGCCAATGACCTGCTACAACACGCTCTATGCCGGCCCGCGAAAGGACGGGGAGTGCGACGGGCCCGAGGAGATGCACCTTGTGCTCCTCGACAACCAGCGGACGGCGATCCTTGCCGATCCCGAGCAGCGCGACAGCCTCCACTGCATCCGCTGCGGTGCCTGCCTCAACGTCTGCCCGATCTTCAAGAATGTCGGCGGCTTCACCTACGGCACCACCTACCAAGGCCCGATCGGTTCGGTGATCACGCCACACCTCCGCGGCCTTGCCGACTGGAACCACCTCTCGGGGGCAAGTTCGCTCTGCGGCGCCTGCACCGATGCCTGCCCGGTGCGGATCGACATCCACCACCACCTGCTGCACAACCGCCGCAACGCGGCCCGCACCGCGCCGAGCCGGTGGGAGCGGCTGGGGCACAAGCTGTTTGTGATGGTGGCCCGGCGTCCGTGGCTCTTCGCCACCGGCGGCGCGGTGTTTCGCAAGACGCTCGGGCTCGTGAAGGCGGTGCGGCCTCCGCTGGTCCGCAACTGGCTGGCCACTCGCGACCTTCCAGCCGCCCCGGAAAAGAGCTTCCGCGCGGAATGGCGCAGCCGAAAGGATGACATCCTTCATGAACGCTCGTGACACAATCCTCGCCCGCATTCGCGAAGCCCTGCGGGTTCCCGCGCCGTTGCCGCACCTGAAGTCACGCAACGCCCAGGCGGCGGCTGTGCCTGCTGCGGCAGGTGGCCATGCCGGCCTCACCGTGCTCCCGCTTGACGTGGCCACGCCCTGGCTGCCCGACGGCGGTGATTCACCTGCCGAACAGCTTCAGCTCCTCACGGAAAACCTTGAGAAACTCCGAGCGACCGTCGTGCAGGTGGCTGATGCGCAGGCCGCGGCTGAGTATGTCGCCAGGCTCGCTCATGACCGTGGCTGGGGGCGGGTGGCCTATCACGATCACTCCCTCGTGGGTCCACTCGCGGCCGCCCTGCCGTGCGAGACATATCGCGTCGATGCCCCCGCCTGTGACAAGCGGGCCCTTGAGTCATGCGACGCCGGCATCACGACGTGCGAGGCACTGATCTCCCAGACCGGTTCGCTGCTTGTCTCGAGTGCAACCGGCGGCGGCCGCGGGCTTTCGATCCTGCCGCACGTGCATGTGGTCGTGGCGACGCTCGACCAGATCGTGCCGACGCTTGGCGATGCATTGCATCAGGCGAAGGAGCGGCATGCCGGCCGCCTGCCGAGCATGCTGTCGTTTATCACGGGGCCCAGCCGCACCGGCGACATCGAGCGAATCCTCGTCCTCGGGGCCCACGGCCCGAAGGAACTCTTCGTGATCCTCGTGGGATGACCGGCATGCCTCAGCCTCGCTGCCCGGTCTGCGCGGGCGACACCTTTGAAATCCGTGCCAAGCTCATGTGCCGCCAGTGCGGCATGATCCTCGAGACCTGCTGCGAGGGCGGCCCGATGGGATCGTCTGCAGCCTGCGAGCAGCCAGCGGCGCCACCGGGGCAACCAGAACAACCCGGCGATTCTCGTCCTGGCTGAGTTTTTCGGTCAGGAAAGATCGATCTTCTCCCTGGAGTTTGCCGCTCAGGTAAACCTTCACGGCGGGGAGTTGCACGCCAACAAAAACAGCTCCCCGCCGGGGGTTTGCACCGCGGCCGGCTCTGCCGGGCCACTGCGAGGAAACGCCACCGACTGGGGATGGCCTCCACGGCACGCCTGGAAGAAGTGTTCGCGAACCGTTTCGGCGTTGTCCTTTTTTTCCATTCTGGAGGTTTCTGTGAGAAAGCGATTGACATTCAGCTTCCTGCCCTGGGTCGCGGCTGCCGGCGTCTGTCTCGGCACCACGCTCGTCCGTGGCGATGAAGGCTCGGTGCTTGTCGAGGGGGCCGATGGTGCGGTGGCCGAGGGCGAGGCGATGGATGCCTGTGCCGACCCCTGCATGAAGACGGTGAAGGTCTGGCGGATGGTGCCGGAGCTCCGCGACGTCGAGGTGACGGAGTGGACGACGGAGGTTCGCGAGCGGACGTTCACGGTCAAGAAGAAGGTGCCGAAGCTCGAGGAGCGGACGCACAACTACACCGTGATGGTGCCCGAGAAGCGGACGAAGACGGTCGAGTACACCGTCAACGTCAA
>JAQBZA010000210.1 GCA_027622795.1 Planctomycetota bacterium
AGCATCCCGCCGAGTTCGGCGGCGGTCGGCCGCGGCTCTTCCTCGGGCGGCATCTCGCCGGCGTTGATGCGGCCGAGCGCCTCGGCCCATTTCTCGGCGACGCCGGCATCGCCGCAGTCGAGCGGCAGGGTGTCGATCCGAAACCCGCCCTCCTGCTTCACCGCGTCGTGGCAGCGGACGCAATGGCTGGCCACGAACGCCTTGATGGCCGCGTCGCCGTCGGGCGCGGCGGCCGACGCGAGCGGGCCGCCGGCACACGACGTTCCGAGCGAGCATCCGACGAGAAAGACCCCCAGCAGCAGTCCGCCGCGGCGAGATGTCCTGGATTCGTTCAATGTCTTGCAACGGTTCATGGCAGCTCCCATTTCGAGGCCTTCTGGAGATCGGCCTCCGACATCAGCCACTCGTCATGAGGCAGGAGGACGTAGATCCACCCCGGCCTCTTCGCCCTGACGACCCGCCCGGGCATGAATCCTGCCGCAGTTCGACATCGAGTTTAAGCTGAATGCCACTGCTGCCCGGCGGCGGTTCGGGAACTCGGGACCAGGAGACCACGTTTCCGCGCGGGGCGTTCTCCTGGTGATACAGCCAGGTCCGCAGCGTCGGCTCGGCGACGGTGAGTTGCAGGACCTTGTCCTTGGCGGTTTCCAGCTCTTCGTAGAGCGACGGATCCATGCCGCCGAACAGCGTCACGGTGACCACGCCCCGGCCGGTATCGCCATTCTCGACGGCATCGCCCCAGCCGGGCACGAACCGGCTCTTCTGGTGCATGAGATGGTTTTCCCGCTGGAGCTCGGTGAATGCCGCGCGGCTCTCCTCGTCCAGCCAGAGATCGGTGATGCCATATTCCTGCTTCTGGTTCGGCATCGACCAGGTAAGGTTCACCTGCACGATCTGCCCGGGCTCGATCGCGTCGCGGGAGACGAGCCGACGTTCCTTCCAGATCCGGGTCGAAGTGTCGAGCACGAAGTTCATCCGCTCGTTGACGCCCCCTTCGACCGCCGGCCCCTCGGGATCGAGCGTGAGTTCGAAGCGACTTTCCTTGAGCCCGACGCCAGGCTCGAGGGCGACGACCTTCCAGGCCCGGCCGCGGCGGGAATAAAAGCTGAAATCATCCTCGATCTCGAGGGCGTGCGTGTACCGCAGCAGCCTGTTGGCGGGGTTCTTCGCCTCCTCTTCCGACAGCGGCGGCACGAGATCCTTCTCCGCCTCCGGCGGCAGGAGCAGCCGCACGTGCACGTGGGTGCCCGGGGGAATGTCACGAAGCTCGGCCGGGGCTCCGTGATACCGGGCCATCCCGTAGGGCAGCATCTGGAAGAAGAGCCGCTTCTCAGGAGTGCCGGGGCCGCGATCGATCCGCAGGCCGCCTCGGCGGTTCATTGGATCGACGACGACGAGGTCGCCGGCCGTCTGCACGCCGGCTCCGGCCGGCGGAAACTCGCCCGGCTTCGGCACGTGATCCCGCAAGGCCTGCTCGGGGGGCGTATCGGCGGCCCGCAAGCCGCAGCACGCCACGCCGGCCACGAGCGTCGCCGCGAGGGCCCCGGCAAGCCTCATGCCACCACCTCGGAGATCACGCCGTTGGAGTCCGAGAACGTCGCCGCCTCGACGCCCATCTTCTGGGCCATGGTCAGGAGCAGGTTGGCAAAGTGGGCCTTCGGGTTCACCGGGGAGTGGTAGATGCCCGTGCCCTTGCCGTAGCCGGGGAAGTCCTTCACCTGCCGGTTGTAGTCGATGTGCGCCCCGTGCTTGAGTCCCAGTTGCGTACCCCCGGCGAGGACCAAGGGCAGGCTCGTCGTGCCGTGGCTGTTGCCGTAGGAAAGCCCGCTGCCGTAGAGCGCCATGGTCGTCTCGATCAGCGGTCCGTCGGCGTCCTTCACTTCGGAGAGCCGGTCGAGCAGGTAGCCGAACTGCTGCACGTTGAAGACGTCGCTCTTGGCGAGCTGCTCGAGCGCCTCCTTGTTGCCGTTGTGGTGCGAGAGCGAATGCCGGTCTCGATTGATGCCGATCTCCGGCACCGACGGGCCGGTCCCCTCGTTGCCGGTGTTGAATGTCACCACGCGGGTGAGATCGGTCTGGAAGGCGAGCACGATGATGTCGTACATCGTCCGCAGGTATTCCCCGAGCCGCTCGAGCGGCACGTCCTTGTTGAGCCGGGCCGCGTCGCCATCCGGCACCTTCGGCTTGGGCGTGTCGAGCCACTCGTCGGCCCGCTTGGCCCGCACCTCCACCTCCCGGACGGCCACGAGGTATTGGTCGAGCCGGCCGCGGTCCTCCGCGCCGAGCTTGCCGGCGAGTGACTTCGCGTCGGAGAGCACGAGGTCGAGCATGCTCGCCTTGCGGCGCAGCGCCCGCCGCTGCTTGCCGATGCCGTCCTTGGGCTCGGAGAAAAACTCCTGGAACACGACGGCGGGATTCTTCTGGGCGGGCAGCGCTATCCCGTCGGCGCTGATCGCCATCGGGATGCCCTGGTTGCTCAGCTCCAGCGACGGGAAGCGGGTCTTCGGGCCGATCAGCTGGGCCATCAGCTGATCGACCGAGATCGTGTTCTTGTCGGCGGGGCCGTGCTTGGCCCCGGTCAGCCAGGTCTGCGTTGCGTTGTGGGCCACGCCGAACGAGTTGGGGTGATAGAGGCCGCTGATCGGGGTGATCACCCCGCGGTGCTTCTCAAGCGGGGCGAGGATCCGGGAGAGCTTGTAGGACGGGCCCGCTTCGGCGATCTCGTAGTCATAGGTGTTCACGCCGTTGGGCAGGTAGATGAAGATGCTCCGCCGCGGCCGGGCCGCCGCCGCGGCCGCCCGCACGGGCCGCATGCAGTCGAGGAACGGCAGGGCGAGGGCCGCCCCGCAGCCCCGCAGCAGGTGGCGACGATTGAGCAGCGGGCCGGTTTTGATCACGAGCATGGGAGCCTCCGTGGTGTGGGCGGTGCGGAGTCAGGCAGATGGGGGGCGGGTCGCAGATGGAGGTCGGGCAGCCTTCCCTGAAACGTCATCCAGTGCGGAACAGGGAACCGCCTCGAATAAGGATGACTGTGGGCGGGAAGGCGGTTACACCCACGGCCTCCATTATGGGCTGAAACTGCCGGGGGTGCATGTGACGCGATCGCGTGGCATGCAGCGCCGGGGTGGCGGACTATGGTGAAACACGGCGTCCTGACCGCTCGCTCAAGGGTTTTCGCGCCGCAGGCCGGCATCTCCAGTCGGGCGGCCGAAACGTTCTTCCGGAGCCGGTTCCATGCACCTCGACCGCGACACTCCCAGGCTCTCCCGGCGTCACGTCCTCCGCGGACTCGGCGTCTCGCTTTCGCTGCCGCTGCTCGACTGCATGCAGCCGGCTCGGGCCGCCCTCGCCGAGGCCTCCCGGCCGCGACGCTGCGCGTTCATGTATCTGCCCAACGGGGTGAACACCCGGGCCTGGGAAATGGCCGAGGTCGGTCCGACGTACACGATGTCGCGGCTGCTCGAGCCGCTGAAGGAGCAGCGCGACGTGATCACGCCGATCAGCGGGCTCTACCATCCCAACGCGATCGGCATCAATCACAGCGCCGCGGGGATGTGGCTGACCTCCGGCAAGGTCGGCCAGTCCGACAAGAACACGATCTCGGTCGATCAGCTCGTGGCGCGGGTCACCGCCCCGCAGACCCGCTTCTCGTCGCTGGAGCTCACCTGCGAGGGGCATGGTCTCGCCGTGAACGCCGACGGGATCGGCCTGCCGGCCGACGCGAATCCCGGCGTGGTCTTCCGCCGGCTGTTCGAGGAGCCGAAGGGCGGGATCGCCGCGCAGCGGCGGCAGCTCGGGCGGCGGGGCAGCATCCTCGACGCCGTCCTCGACGAGGCCACGTCGCTCGCCAGGGCGCTTGGCAGCGAGGACCGCGGTCGGCTCGACCAGTATCTCGTCGCGGTTCGCGAGGTCGAGGTCCGCACCCAGCGGGCCGACGCCTGGCTCGACAAGCCCCGGCCGAAGATCGAGGAGGCGGTGCAGTCGAAGCTCAACCGCGACGTGGCCCGCGAGATGCTCGGCGAGTATTACCGCACGATGTACGACATCATCGTGCTCGCGTTCCAGACCGACATGACGCGGGTGGCGACCTTCAGCACCGGCAACGAGGGGGTGGGGCCGGCGGTGCCTGAGATCGGGATCAAGCAGACGCGGCATTCGCTCTCGCATCACAATGGCAATCCGGTGCTGCTCGAGGAACTCGCCCAGAGCGACGTCTTCAACATCCGGCAGTTCGGGTATTTCCTGAAGCGGCTCGGCGAGGTGCGGGATGCCCAGGGGCCGCTGCTCGACACGACCGTGGCGGTGTTCGGCAGCGCGATGTCGGAAGGGCACGGCCACGGCATGACGAGCGTGCCCACGATCCTCGCCGGCGGCACGGCGCTCGGCTTCAAGCACGGCAGCCACGTCGACTACAACCTGGTCAAGGATTTCAAGGGCTACGGCAAGCATCCGGGCATGTATTTCGGCCCGGTCAATCCGAAGGCGCACCTCAGCAACCTGCTCTTGACGGTGGCGCAGAAGATGGGCGTCGAGACCGAGGTCTTCGGCGACTCCGGCGGTGTCGTGTCCGAGGTGCTCTCGTGAGACGCCCGCCAGTCTCCGCCGCCCTGGTCGCGGGCCTGGCGACCCTGCTCGCCGCCTGCGGCGTCGCGACAGCGGGCGGGGGTGACGGCTTCCTGCGGCAGCACTGCCTGCGGTGCCACGACGACACGAAGCAGGAAGGGGGGCTCCGCATCGACACGCTCTCCCGCGACTTTTCCGACCCAGTCATCGCCGGCCGCTGGGCCGACCTGATGACGCGGATCAACGCGGGCGAGATGCCGCCGGAGGAGGAGCCGAGGCCCACGGCCGACGAGATCGGCAACGTTGCCGGCTGGATCGAGGCGGGCTTGCGGGCGGGCGAGGCCGCGCGGATGGCCGCCCGGGGACGCGTCACGTTTTCCCGGCTCAGCCGCGAGGAGTATGCCCACACGATCCACGACCTCCTGGGCGTGCGGTTCGACGTGACGGCGCCCGGCGTGATGAACGAGGATCCGGCCTGGCACGGGTTCGAGCGGATCGGTTCGCTGCTCTCGCTGTCGCCGTCGCACGTGGAGCGGTATCTCGCCGCGGCCGACACGATCGTGAAGCGGGCGTTTCCCGAACAGGAGCCCGAGGTCAAGAAGACCCGTCGCGACGCGATTTCGCTCTGGTCGGAGGGGTCGCGGGCAGAGCTTGCGGCCAAGGGGCTTGCCGACAAGGTGCGTGTTCCATGGTACCCAGGCTTCGAGGGGTGGCACATTCACACCGGCGCGGGCAACGGTCCGGCGCGGGTAAGGATTCAGCTGAGCGGCATCGCGCCGCCCGGCGGAAGAGCACCCCATCTCTCGGTTTGGGACGTCGTCGGCAAACGCACGGTCTTCGACACCGACGTGGTCGCGGCGGAGGACAAGCCGATCGTGGTCGAGTTCGTCACAATGGCCCCGACTATCCGGCTGATGAACGAGGTGCCTGGCAAGATTGACAACAAGGGTGGCAGTTTTTTTCTCACGACCCGCGACCACCGCCTGCGGCATCCGCGGGCGAGGAAGCTCGTCGACGACGACGGCAACGCGCTGGTGCCGCTGCTCCTGGTGGACTGGGTCGAGGTGGAGACGCCGGTGGTGACGGAGGCCGAGCGGCAGGCGCGGTCGGGGCTCTTGCCGGCGGATTTCGCGAATGAATCCGAGGTGCGGGATTGCCTGCATCACTTCTGCGAGCGGTCCTGGCGGCGGCCTGTGACCGACGCCGAGGTCGATCGCTACGTGCAGATCACCGCGGCCGAGCGGGCGGCAGGCGAGCCGCCGCGGGGGGCGTTTCTTTCGGCCATGGCCGCCGTGCTCGCCTCCAACAACTTCATCTACCTGCGTGAAGGCGGACTCGCGGGCGGGGCCCGGCTCGACGACTGGCAGCTGGCCAGCCGGCTGTCCTACTTCC
>JAQBZA010000211.1 GCA_027622795.1 Planctomycetota bacterium
GCCGCAGCGTCTCTTCGATGCCGTCGTTGCCGGTGCCGAGCACCACGAAGTGGGCCCGGCCCGCGCCTCCCAGCCGCCCGAGAAGTTCGATCACCAGATCGACGCCCTTCTGCTCGGCGAGCCGGCCGACAAACGCAATCAGCGGCCGCTCGTCGGGTGCGGCATGGCCCAGCCGCGCCGCGAGCGCCACCTTGGCTGCATACTTGCCGTCTTCGTAGGAATCCCCGTCGTAGTGCCGGGGGATATGCGGATCGGTCTGCGGGTTCCACACGTCGACATCGATCCCGTTGACGATGCCACTCAGCGCGTCGCTCCGCGCGGTGAGCAGGCCCTCGAGGCCACAGCCACCGGGAGCCGACTGGATCTCCCGCGCATAGGTCGGGCTCACGGTGGTAATCGCATCGGCAAAGACAATGCCTGTCTTGAGCAGGTTGAGCTGCCCGTAAAACTCCATCTGCTCCCAGTTGAAATATTTCCAGTCAAGGCCGGTGAGCAGCATGTCCCACTGCCAAAACACACCCTGATAGGCCATGTTGTGAATCGTCATCACGGTGCGAGCCCGGCTCACCATCGGCCACGATTGATAAAGCAGCTTCTGGTAGGCCGGCACGAGGCCCGTCTGCCAGTCGTGGCAATGGATGACGTCGAAGGGCAGCTCCTGTCGGCAGGCCAGTTCCATGGCGGCCCGCGAGAAGAACGTGAACCGGGCGGCATTGTCGGGATAGTCAACCGGGCCACCATACAGCGTCGGCCGGTCGAAGCACTCATCGTTGGCGACGAGCAGCACCTCGGGCGATGGGGATCCATCCTTCGCCGGGAGACGGCTCCGCAGGATACTGGCCTCGATGTTCAACGTGCCGAGCGGCACGCTGAAGGTCATCCCGGTCGGCTCGATCGGCAGGCCGTGCGTCGCGGCATTCGCCACCGCATCGCGGTAGGCCGGGATGACGAGCGTGACGTCGCAGCCCAGCCGGGCCAAGGCGGCGGGCAAGGCACCCGCCACATCGGCCAGTCCGCCGGTCTTGGCAAACGGGCTGGCCTCGCTGGCGACAAACAACACTCGCATCGGCGTCCTGCTTCCTTCGCATGGCGATCGTGCTTCCATAGTATAGTTCACGTTTTGGCCCCCTTTTGAGCTTGTCTATGAGCCCGCTTGTCAATCCCGCTGCTCTCTTTACGTTTCGATTGCCGTGCCACCGGCGGAAGAGGCTCTGGCCACCATCGGCGTGGGATCTCGACGAAAAATGTCGGCTCCCATCGCTGGCAGCGGTGGCCGGCGTGCCCGACGTGCTCGAGCTATGGCTGGCCTGGAACGAAGAGGGGCTCGGCCTTCGCGGCGTGGCCAAGGGGATCGGTGCGGCGCGGTGGTGCCACCCCACGAAGCCCGAAGACAGCGACGGCCTCCATCTCTGGATCGCGACGCGGCCCACGGGGGAGAGCCACCGAGCGGGCCGCTTCTGTCGGCGGCTGGCCCTCCTGCCGACCGGGGGCGGCCGCACGGCTGACAAGCCGGTGGCCGTACCGGCGATGATTCCCCGCACGAGCGAGATGCCCACCGAGTTACCGGAAGGAGCGATCCCGATTGAAAGCACGCTCACGGCGGACGGCTGGGAGATTCGGGCCTGCATCTCGGCCGCGGCGCTGCCGGGCTGGGATCCGCTCGAGATTCCGCGGCTCGGTTTTTTCGCTGCCTTGATCGATCGCCGGCTGGGCCGCGTGCCCTGCTTCGCGCCGCCTGAGTACCCGTGGGAGAGCGACCCGACCACCTGGGCCGAGTTGCAACTGGTCACGAAGTAACGAAAAGCCCCTGGAGCGCAGACTATGCCACCGCTTTCGACACGTTGGTCGCTCGTCATCCCGTTCATCCTCGGAAGGATCCTGATGGCTGGGACCGTGCACGCGGCAGGCTCCCCCAACATCGTTGTGATCTATGCCGATGATCTCGGCTACGGCGACGTGCAGTGCTACAACCCCGACCGTGGCAAAATTTCCACGCCCCACATCGACCGCCTCGCTGCCGAGGGCATGCGGTTTACCGATGCCCACTCCTCGTCGGGCGTCTGTTCGCCGTCGCGGTACACGCTGCTCACCGGCCGCTACCACTGGCGAAGCCGGCTCCAACGGGGCATCGTCGGCACGTGGGAAAAGCCGCTGATCGCGGCTGACCGCGATACGATCGGCACGCTCGCCAAACAGCATGGCTACCGCACGGCGTGCATCGGCAAGTGGCACCTCGGCTGGGAGTGGCCACTCGAGCCGGGTGACAAGCAGCTGCTCGCACAGGGAACCAAGGGCCAGCCCCGACCCAAGCCGGCCGACGTCACCCCAGCCCACCGCGCGGCGTGGCAGCGGATTTTTTCGCAGCCCATCGGTGGCGGACCAACCGCCTGCGGGTTTGACGTCTACTTCGGCACGGATGTGCCCAACTGGCCGCCCTACTGCTTCATCGACCAGGATCAAACTGTCGGCATCCCGACGACACTTCTGCCGGAATCAGACTTCCAGCACCACCGCGCCAGCACCCAAGGCCCGGCGCTGGCGGGCTGGAGCCTGGAGGCGGTGCTGCCCGCCCTGCGGGACCGCGCGGTCGGCTTCATCGAGAAAGCGGCCGTAGACCCAAAGCCCTTTCTGCTCTACCTCCCGCTCACATCGCCCCACACGCCGCTGGCGGTCAATGATCCCTGGAAAGGAAAGAGCGGCCTCGACAATGCCTGTGCCGACTTGATCATGGAGACCGACGCCGTCGTCGGCGATGTCCTCACGGCGATCGAGAAGGCGGGCGTCGCCGACGACACACTCATCGTCTTCACCAGCGACAATGGCTTCGCCCCGTACGTGGGCGTTAAGGATCTTGAAGCGCGTGGCCACTTTCCGAGTGGCACGCTGCGCGGCTACAAGGCTGATGCCTGGGAAGGGGGCCATCGCGTGCCCTTCATTGTACGGTGGCCCGGCACGGTGAAGCCTGGCAGCGAGTGCGACCAGCTGGTTCATCAGGCCGACCTGATGGCGACGTTTGCCGACGTGCTCGGGGCACCGATGCCCAATACTGTTGGCGAAGACAGCTTTAGCCTCCTGCCGCTTTTGGAAGGCGGCACCGGCCCCGTCCGTGAGCATGCCGTGAGCTGCTCAATCAACGGCGTGCCGGCCGTGCGGCTCGGCTCCTGGAAATACATCGCGGGCTCCGGCTCCGGTGGCTGGAGCAAAGGCGGTGACACGAGCCAGCCCGTACAGCTTTACGATCTCGCAACCGATCTCAGCGAAACAAAAAACCTCGCGGCTGCCGAGCCCGAGAGAGTCGCGACGATGCAGGCCCTGCTCGACACACTCATCGACGACGGCCGCAGCACCCCCGGCGCCCCGCAGAAGAATGACGTCGACGTCGTCCGGCATCCTCGACCAACACCGCAACCGGCAAAGAAATCGGCTACGACCAAGCCCAACATCCTCATCATCCTCGCCGATGATCAGGGCTTTGGCGACGTATCGGCCAACAATCCCGACAGCAAGATCCCGACGCCCCACATCGACCGGCTCGCCACCGAAGGCATGCGGTTCACCGACGCCCACACGTCATCGGGGGTCTGCACTCCTACCCGCTACAGCCTGCTCACCGGCCGCTACCACTGGCGCACGCGGCTGCAGAGCGGTGTGCTCGGAGGCTTCTCGAAGCCGTTGATCGCGGCCGACCGGCTCACGCTCGCCGGCCTGCTCGGCGAGCAGGGCTACGCGACCGCCTGCATCGGGAAATGGCATCTCGGCATGAATTGGCCGCTCCAGGGCGGCGCGACGGCGGATGATGGCGGCAACTTCAGCAAACCGTTTCGCGACATCAGCCGCGTCGACTATGCCGCGCCGATCCACGATGGCCCCGTCGATCGCGGCTTCGACCACTACTACGGCATCAGCGCCTCGCTCGACATGTTTCCCTATGTGTGGATCAACGATCGCCTGCCGACGGAGATCGCCACCGAGACCAAGAGTTTCCTCACGCCAGCCCGCCCCGGGCCGGCCGGCAAAGACTTTGAGGCGATCGATGTGCAGGACGGCATCATCGATCACACCGTCGAGTGGATCACTTCCCGGGCTGCCGCCGCCAAGGCAGGAACGCCGTTCTTTGCCTATGTGCCGCTGGCTGCGCCGCACACGCCGATCATCCCCACACTCGCATGGCAGGGCACAAGCGGCATCAACCCGTATGCCGACTTTGTCAAGCAGGTCGACGCCGGGGTGGGCCGCGTGCTCGAGGCGCTCGAGTCACACGGGCTCGCCGAGAACACGATCGTCGTGTTCACCAGCGACAATGGCTGCTCCCCGTCGGCCGACATCCCCCAGCTGATCGCCGCCGGCCATCATCCCAGCTTCATCTATCGCGGCCACAAGGCCGATCTCTACGAGGGGGGGCATCGGGTGCCGTTTCTCATCCGCTGGCCGGCGCGGATCAAGGCGGGCAGCGTGTGCCATCAACTTGTCGGGCAACTCGATTTTCTTGCCACCTTCGCCGACCTGCTCGGAGCTTCCCTTCCCGTCGACGCCGGTGAGGACAGCGTGAGCATGCTGCCGGCGCTGCTCGGCACGGCCACGGACCCAATTCGCACGAGCCTGATCACGCAGTCGATCAACGGCAGCTTCGCCATTCGTGACGGCCAGTGGAAGCTCTGCCTCTGCCCGGGTTCGGGAGGCTGGAGCAAGCCACGGCCACAGGATGACACGAGCGGCCTCCCCGATGTGCAGCTCTATGACCTCGCCACCGATCCCGGTGAGACGACGAATCTGGCGACAACTCATCCCGACCGCGTCGCCACCATGACGGCCATGTTGCAACGCGATATCGACCGCGGCCGCACGACCTCCGGACCGGATCAGGCCAACGACGTGCCGATCACGATGCTCAAGCGGACCGCCCGCAAGGCAGCCGCCGCGCGGTAAATCGACCGCCGTGAGCTGCCCACCGACTCCCTCTCCGTCCAGCGGGCAGTGTCATCCCGAAATCACGGCTGAATGGCATGGCGTTGCTTGCAGCATGTGGCGAGCCGTTCTAGCCTTTGGCAGATTCACTTTTCCAAAAGGGTCTTTTCATGATGAGCCTCCGACGATCTTCCCTGCTGGCTCTTGCCGCTATGTGGCTTGTCAGCCTCCTGGCCTCCGCTGCCGCCGCGGCGCAGCCCACACAGCCCAATATCCTCGTCATCTGGGGCGATGACGTCGGCCAGTCCAACATCAGCGCCTTCACGCGGGGCATGATGGGCTACCAGACGCCACACATCGATCGGATCGCGCGGGAAGGCATCATGTTCACCGACTACTACGGTGAGCAGAGCTGCACGGCGGGTCGGGCATCGTTCCTTCTCGGGCAGAGCGTGTTTCGCAGCGGGCTCTCCAAAGTCGGCCTCCCCGGAGCCAAGGAGGGTATCAGCACGCTCGACCCTACGATTGCCGGCCTCCTCAAGGATCAGGGCTACGCCACCGGGCAGTTTGGCAAGAATCACTTCGGCGACCGTGACGAACACCTCCCGACGAATCATGGCTTCGATGAGTTCTACGGCAACCTCTACCACCTCAATGCCGAGGAAGAGCCCGAAAACGAAGACTATCCCCGCGATCTGGTGCTGCCCGACGGCACGCCCTTCCTCAAGCGATTTGGCCCGCGTGGTGTGATCAAGTCGTTCGCCAACGGCGCAATCGAGGATACCGGCCCGCTCACCCGCAAACGGATGGAGTCGGTCGATGACGACACGAGCGATCGCGCACTCGACTTCATCCGTCGTCAGCATGCGGCCGGCAAGCCGTGGTTCGTCTGGTGGAACGGCACGCGGATGCACTTTCGCACGCACATCAGCGACGAGCGGATGGCCGAGATCAAGAAGCAGAACCCGAACGCCGACGAATACACCGTCGGCATGATCGAGCACGACATGCACATCGGCAAGTTCCTGGCGCTCCTCGAT
>JAQBZA010000212.1 GCA_027622795.1 Planctomycetota bacterium
TGCTGCCAACGCCGGCTCCATGGCACGGGCAACCCCGAGCCTCGCTCAATCAACGATTGTCTAGGGTTTCGTAAGAGGCAGGATTCGGGCTACCCGCATTCCGAGAGCCGGCGTAGCTGGCAAGCGCAGGCATGGATGCCGGGAGCGGAGGCGATAAAGAAAGCGCCGCCAGGTCCGAGTGAGCGGAAGCCAGGCGGGCACCGATCCGCCGGAGGCGGATTGGTCGCGAAGCGAACGTCCGGCGACGGAGTGCGGGTAGTCCGAAGCCGGGTTGGGCAAAGAGGCTTCGGCGTTTGGCGTATAGTGTGTCAATGCCCGAGAGCCCCCGTCACGCCTATGTTCATGTGCCGTTTTGCCGCCACCGCTGCGGCTATTGTGATTTCACACTCGTGGCGGGCCGCGACGATCTGATCGAACGATATTTCACCGCGCTCACGCAAGAGTTGGAGCGTATCTGTGAGCCGCTCGAACTCGACACGCTCTATCTCGGCGGTGGCACGCCCTCGCATCTGGGGCCTGACGGCCTGCGGCGGCTCTTTCGTCTGCTCACTACGAAGCTTGTGCTGGCTGATGATGCCGAGGTGACGGTCGAGGCAAACCCGCTCGATGTCACGGCTGACTTCGTGGCGGCGGCCTGCGAGTGTGGGGTGACGCGGGTGAGCCTCGGGGGGCAGTCGTTGGACGCGGCCACGCTGCGGGCGCTCGATCGGGATCATGCGCCTGCCGATGTGCAGGCTGCCGTGGCTCGTCTGCTTGATGCCGGGCTTGTCGTGAATCTGGACCTGATGACGGCCGCTCCCGGGCAGACGCTGGCCGCCGTTGAGGCCGACCTTGCTGCGGCGGTGGCTCTCGGTATGCAGCATGTTTCGGTCTACTGCCTGACGTGGGAAAAAGGGACGGCCTTTGAAACGGCACGGCGGCGGGGAGAGTTGCAGCCGGTGGAGGAAGCGCTCGAAGGGGCGATGTTTGAAATGGCGATCGAGCGGCTCGAGGCGGCTGGCTACGAGCACTATGAAGTGAGCAACTTTGCCCGGCCAGGGCATCGCTGCCGCCACAACGAGGCCTACTGGGATTGCCGCCCCTGGGAAGCGTTTGGGCCGGGGGCGGCCCGGTTTGACGGCCGCACGCGGACCACGAACCATCGCAGCACGACGACCTGGATCGCAAAGATGCACGCCGGCGAGGATGCGACCGGCGACGTCGATGCGATGACTGCCGAGCAGGCGGCCCGCGAGCGGCTCGTCGTCGGCCTGCGGCGGCGGGATGGGGTCGATCGGGCGGCGTTTCGCGCGGCGAGTGGCTACGAGATCGACCAGCTTGTGGGAGATGGCCTTGCCCGCTGGGTGGCGGCGGGGTTCGCGACCGATGATGCCGCGAAGGTTCGGCTGACCCGCGGCGGCCTGTTGGTGTCGGATTCGCTCTGGGCCGACGTGCTGACTACTTGAGCGCGGCGACGAGGTCGAGGATCGCCTTCTTGCCGTCGGCGAAATACATGAGCGTGTTGTCGGCGGCGAAGAGTGGGTTGGGGATGCCGGCGAAGCCGGGTGAAAGCGACCGCTTCACCACCACCACCGTGCGGGCCTTGTCGACGTCGAGGATCGGCATGCCGGCAATGGGGCTGGAAGGATCGGTGCGGGCGGCAGGGTTCACCACATCGTTGGCTCCGATCACGATGGCGACGTCGGTTTCGGCGAACTCGGGGTTGATGTCGTCCATCTCACGGAGCTTCTCATAGGGCACGTCGGCCTCGGCCAACAGCACGTTCATGTGGCCCGGCATCCGCCCGGCCACCGGATGAATCGCGTACTCCACCTTCGCGCCCCGCGCCTCGAGTGCGTCGGCCAACTCCCGCACGGCATGCTGGGCCTGGGCGACGGCGAGGCCATAGCCCGGCACGATCACGACTTTGTCGGCGCCCTCGAGCACCATCGCGATCTCTTCGGCTCCGGCGCTCTTGATCTTGCCGGCATAGACATCGTCGCCACTTACCGCGGCCGTGGTGCCGAGGCCGCCAAAGAGCACGCCCACGAGTGAGCGGTTCATCGCCTGACACATGATCGCCGTCAGGATGAGGCCCGATGCACCGACGAGCGACCCGGCGATCACGAGCACGGAGTTGTCGATCACGAAGCCGGCCGCGGCCGCGGCCAGACCGGAATAGCTGTTGAGGAGGCAGATGACAACCGGCATGTCGGCACCGCCGATCGGCAGCGTGAGGGTGACCCCCAGGCCACTCCCGACCACGACCAGCAACCAAAACAGAATCGTGCGATCCGGATTGGTGCAGACGCCCCACACGAGCAGGAGTGTGAGGGCCACGAGGCCGAGGTTGATCCAGTGGCGGCGGGGATCGGTCCAGGCCTTCTTAAACTGCGGCAGTTCCTCGAGCTTCCCGAAGGCGACGAGGCTGCCCCAGAATGTGACTGCTCCGATCAGCCCGGTGAGGGCCGTCGCGATCGCAAACTGGGTCCATGGCTGGAGGCTGGACATTGCTGTCGTTGCCCGCGGATCTGAGTCACAAAAGGCAAGGTTGCAGGTGCTGGCCAACTCAGCCCCGGCGACAAGTACCGATGCCGCGCCGCCAAACCCATTGAGCAGAGCCACCATCTGGGGCATGCCCGTCATCGGATAGCGGAGGGCCATCGTGGCGCCGATCCCGCCACCGATCAATCCGGCAGCAGCCAGCATGATCAGCGGCCATACGCCCCGGCTGGCGACGCTCTGCACGATCGGCCCTTCGAAGCAGGCGGCGATGATCGCGATCGCCATGCCGGCTGCGCCGAGAAACGTCCCCCGCACGGCCGTTCGCGGACTGCTCAAGAGCTTGAAGGCCACGATGAACAGCATCGCGGCAGCGAGATAGGCGAGATTGATCCAGGCTTGGCTCGACATGCGTGACTACTTCTTTTTGGGGTTAAACATCTCGAGCATGCGGTAGGTGACGACGAACCCGCCGGCGACGTTGATCATCGCGAGCACGACCGCCGCCAGCCCTAGAAACGTACTGCTGGCGGTTGAAAGGGCACCCGCCACGACGATCGCACCGACGGCGGTGATTCCCGAGATGGCATTGGACCCGCTCGTCAGGGGCGTGTGCAGCCGCTGCGGCACCTTTGTGATCACCTCAAAGCCCACCCACATTGCCAGCAGAAAGACGGTGAGCAGGCGGATGAAACGGGCGGCCGGATCTTCGGTGGCGACCGCTTCGGCGAACAGGATGGGCAGAGGCATGATGCGAGACTCCGGATGATCGGACGGCGTCAGGAGGAGGCAATCTGGTCGAGTGGGGCGAGGCCCGCCCGCTCACGAACCTTTGGATGCACGAGCTGGCCGCCCCGGGCCACGAGCGTGTCGCGGCAGATTTCGTCGTCGAGCGCGACGTCGGGGAGGCCGAGTTTCACCAGGTGGGTCAGGAATGTTGCAATGTTGCGGGCATAGAGCTGGCTGGTGTGAGTGGCCACTTCGGTCGGCAGGTTGGTCGGCCCGAGGATCGTCACGCCGTCGACGATCGTGGTCTCGCCGCACGTGGTTGCCTCGCAGTTTCCTCCCCGCTCAGCCGCCATGTCGACGATCACGCTGCCCGGCTTCATCAGCGACACCATTTCACGGGTGACGAGCGTCGGCGCCTTCTGGCCGGGAATGAGCGCCGTGCAGACAACGACGTCACTGTCGGCAATCACCTTGCCGAGGAGCTCCCGCTGCTTCTTGTAGAACTCTTCACCCATCGCCTTGGCGTAGCCGCCAGCCGCCTCGGTCGAGCCGGTTTCGAGGTCGAGCTCCACGAACTTGGCCCCCAGGCTTTGCACCTGTTCCTTGACCGCGGGCCGCACGTCATAGGCGCTCACCTGGGCCCCGAGCCGCTTGGCGGTGGCGATCGCCTGCAGGCCTGCCACGCCAGCGCCGAGGATCAGCACCTTGGCCGGCTTCACCGTGCCGGCGGCGGTTGTCATCATCGGAAAGATGCGGGGCAGGGCGGTGGCGGCGAGGAGCACCGCCCGGTAGCCGGCAATGTTGGCCTGACTGGAGAGCACGTCCATCGCCTGGGCCCGCGTGATTCGCGGCACGAGTTCCAGTGAGAAGAGCGTGACCCCCTTTTCGGCCGCCTCGCGGCAGGCGTCGGGTGCCCCCAAGGGATCGCAGATACCGATCACGACTTGACCCTGTCGGAGCCGATCACGGTCGGCCGGCCAGGCCTCTCCTGCCGCCGCGGCCGTCCGCACGGTGAGCAAGCAGTCGGCGGCAAAAGCCTCATCTCGGGAGCCAATCTGGGCACCCGCAGTGCGATAGTCGTCATCGAGAAAACCGGCGGCCACCCCGGCTGATTCCTCGACAACCACCTCGAGACCGGCCTTGATGAGGGGGGCGACGGCGGCGGGAACCAGAGAAACCCGGCGTTCACCGGGGAAGCATTCTTTGACGACGGCGACCTTCATGAAGCGACCTGTACCTGGTCCAGTGGTTTGGCACAGTGTGCTTGCGGGCCGCTGAACTGGCAACCGGCTGGCATTTCAAGGGCGGTTGCGAGCCCTTCTGCCAGAGGATGGACAAAACTGCCGCGAGGACCGGGGAGCCGCTTGCTGCCGGATCGGCCGATTGGTAGCATTCGGGGCTCGGATCGAGAGAGGAAATTGATTTATGAAAACGTTCATGGCAAAGCCCGGTGAAGTCCAACAGCAATGGTGGCTCGTGGACGCCGATGGCAAGATGGTCGGCCGGCTCGCCACGGAAATTGCCATGATGCTGATGGGCAAGCATCGGCCGACGTACACGCCGCACGTGGATACCGGCGACTATGTGGTTGTCATCAATGCCGAGAAGGTGGATTTCAGCGGCAAGAAATGGGAGCAGAAACTCTACCGCTGGTACACGGGCTACAACGGTTTGCGATCGGAAACCGCCGAGCATCGCCGCGACCGGCGGCCGGAATTGATTCTGCATGAGGCCGTCCGCCGCATGCTGCCGAAGACCCGCCTCGGACGGGTCATGCTCGACAAGTTGAAGATTTACGCCGGGACGGAACACCCGCATCAGGCCCAGCGACCTGAACCGCTGGAAGTTGGAGCGAAATAAGAGAAAGACAATCCATGGCAGCAGCAACGAATACCTCAGAGGTCATCGCCACCGGCCGTCGCAAGACGGCTGTCGCCCGTGTGCGGCTTCGGCCCGGTACGGGCACGATTACGGTCAATGGTCGAGAACTCGAGGCCTATTTTCCCGCGATCAAGGATCGGATGCTCGTGGCTGGTGCTCTCGAGCAGGTCGGTAAGCAGTCGGATGTGAATGTGAGCATCACCGTCGACGGCGGTGGCCCGACCGGTCAGGCGGGAGCCTGTCGGCTCGGCATCGCCCGGGCGCTCAAGGCCTTCGACGCCGAATTGGCTGAACCCCTTCGCCACAACGGGTTGCTGACCCGTGACGGCCGCATGAAGGAGCGGAAGAAATACGGCCTCCGCGGCGCCCGTCGCGGCACGCAGTTCAGCAAGCGCTAGCCTTTGGCTGCGTTCGGAAAAGCCATCCCTGGCCTTTTCCGAACTGTCGTCCGAAGGGAAAGCCAAGGTTTCCTTGAGCCGCCATGTCGCCTCCGGCGTCGGGAGCGGGGCTCTGGCTGCCTTTTTGGGCTGCGAACTCGGTCTGCGATTCTTCGCCCCGTTGATCGATTCCTTGGCAGAGGTATTCCGGGCTAAATTCCACTAGTGGAGTGCTGGGATGGTCCGCTTTCCCTACATTTGGAACAGCCCGCAGAACCGACCCGCAGAGGTGGATTTTTCGGTCTGGGTTACGATTTCGACTTTCCCAGTGCCGAAGGCATACTTGGACAACTGGTTTCGTTTTTCAGTGGATGCTGCTCGAGGATGCTGTCATGGGAAGATTGTTGGCTTTCACGTTGACCGTGTGGGGCGCGTGCTGGCTCGCGGGCGG
>JAQBZA010000213.1 GCA_027622795.1 Planctomycetota bacterium
GACCCGCAGTGGTCGCTGGCCCGAGAAGATCTCTTCGAGGAGCCGCGTGAGCGCCGTGACGAGATGGGCCTGCTGCACGTCGAGCACGGCCATTCGGGTGGCCGCCTTTTCACGATGCTCGGGCGTGGCGTCGGCACGCTCGATCTGCTCCCGCATGTGGAAGCGGCGGAGTTGGAGAATCGAGAGGCGATCGATCGCGGCGCCGGGGGTTTCCGTGGCTGCCGGTGCGTCGGGAGCCGCAGCCACGCCACGGCGGGCAAGCTCCTCGATCAGCCAGTCGTCGACCTTTTCGATCGCGTCGTTGCGGGCCTGGTTGTAGCCGTCGATCGCCCGCTTCACCTGGGCGATCTTCGCGTCGGTCACGTCGGGCGAACGGGCGATGTCTTCCTCGTGCCAGAGGAGAAAGTTGAATCGGTGGAGGTCGCAGATCTTGCCCGAGAGGCCATCCTCCTCGTGGGCCGGCTCGACCGAGTGCCAGTGGGCGACGAGCCGTTCGAGCATGTCGTCGATATCCGTAACGGTCATCGGGAGGGGGGTGGGTGTGGTCATGGCGAAGCTCCAGGAGTGAAACGGATTGGTTGGAAACCGTGAGCGAGATCAGGCGGCACGGAGCACGAGGCAGAGGTTTGAGCCGCCAAAGCCAAACGAGTTGCTGGCCGCTACGCGGACCGCAGCCGGCCGGGCCTCATGGGGCACATGATTGAGATCGCAGGCCTCGTCGGGATGGTCGAGGTTGAGCGTGGGTGGAAGCGCCTGCCGCGTGAGGGCGGCCAGGCAGGCCACCGCCTCGAAGGCTGCCGCGCCGCTGACCAGATGCCCCGACATGCTCTTGGTGGAACTCACCGGCACACGATCAGCCGCGGCCCCGAGCGCCAGGCGGATCGCGCCTGCCTCGGCGGCGTCGCCGACCGGCGTGCCGGCGGCATGGGCATTGACGTAGTCGACCTCGTTAGGAGCCACGCCGGCATCATGGAGCGCCATGGTGATCGCGTGGGCAGCCTGCACGGGATCGGTGCAGGGAGCCACCATGTGGGAGGCGTCGCTCGACATACCGACGCCGGCCAGTTCACCGTGGGCCCGAGCCCCACGGTCGGCAGCGTCGCCCTTCCGCTCGAGCACAAAGAAGGCACCGCCTTCCCCCATCACAAACCCATCGCGGTCGCGATCGAAGGGCCGCGAAGCTTTTGTTGGATCATCACTGCGGCGGGAGAGGGCACGGAGGTTGTAGAAGGCAGCCAGCGAGGTGGGGCTGAGCGTGTCGCAGCCACCGACCACGCAGGCATCCACCCAGCCGGCCTCAAGCCAGGTGCGGCCGAGGGCCATCGCATAGCCGCTCGAGGCACAGGCTGCGGCCGTGGTGACCGCCGAGCCAGTGAGGCCAAAGAGGCTGGCGAGCCGTTGCACAAGCGTCGGGCTACAGGTGGGAGCAAACACCTGACCACCATCAGCGAGGTAGTCGGCTTCCCAGGCCTTGAGATGCTCGGCCCCAAGGCCGAGTACGAGCCCGATCCGGCGCGACGGTCGCTCGCCAGCCAGGCCGGCATCAGCCAGAGCGGCAGCGATCGGGCTCACGCAGAGCTGATCGAGCCGCGGCAGCGCCGCGAAGGCAGTGGGGGCGAGGGGGCAGGCAGCAGCATCCGGCGGAGGGATATCGGTGACCGCACCGGCAAACTGCACCGGCTCACGGGCAAACGGGCCGGGATCGATCGATCGCACTCCCGATCGCCCGGCCAGCAGTGCATCGGCAGCCTCGGGAAACGAATTCCCCACGGGCGACACCACGCCGACGCCGGTGATCATGACAGGCTCACGGTCGGCCTGGCCACGTTGCTCGATGGCATCCATCAGGCAGCCTCCTGACGATGGGCCGTGGTCGCTGCAGTGAGCCACACGGTGCCGCCCCACGGCATGTGGTGGGACCATTCCAGCGGGGCAGCGGAGGAGTCATGAGCCGTGACCGCGTCGGCGAGGCTGCGGAGCGACGCGGCCGTAGTGGTCGGCGGACATCTTGAGGCCGCGGGAGGATCAAACTGGAGTGTGAGATGCTGGCCGCCGACCGATAAAGCTGCAGCCTCGCAAGTGATCGCGAGCGCCACGCCACGGCAGACGGGATCAGTGGTCGGCCGGCCATCCGCATCGAGCGCAGGCTCGTCATCCCAGCCGGTGATCACAAGCCAGACGGTGTCGCACGCGGCGGGGCCCGACCCGTTCAGCCACGAGAAGGCAGTCAGCAGACCTTCCGAGAGTGCATTCGGCCCGCCGCTCACGCCGATATTGGGGCCGCGCATGCCCAGGCCCACGCTCACCGCGCCGGCGAGCGAATGAAGCGAACCCTGGGGCACGATCTGGGTGGAGACGGTGACGCCGCCACCGTGCTTCGCCTGCACGAGTGTCTGCGCGGCAGCGATCCGACCGGCCTGGCAGGAGGACGCAATCACGCCGTGGCCCTCGCGCTTGAGCGGCTCCGGAATCGTGGCGATGGCTGCGAGCACGGCATGCATGCCGACAACCGTCTGCTCATCGGCATGCCGGAGGAATCGCCGCGGCAACGCTGGCGCTGACTCCGGCCAGCCGCCGTCGCGAAGCGCGGGAATCTCGGTGAGCCGGGCCGCGACTGTCGCCCGGGCGGTGACGGCCACCAGGTACGGGGCTCGCGCGGGGCCGGCGGTGGGCGGGAGGCTCGGCATCAGGCTGGTCACGCCGCCTTCTTGGCTTCCTTGGCGGCGAGTTTGGCTTCGAGCGTGTCGAGGAGTTTGCCGACGGTGGTCACCTTCTCGAGCAGTTCGGTCTCGATCTGGATGCCGAAGTGGCTCTCGATGTGGAGCACGAGCCCGGCCATGTCGAGCGAATCGAGATTGAGGCCATCGCGGAGCGACGTCGAATCGTCGAGCGCCGGATAGGCCTCGCCCGTCTCCTTTTCCAGCAGTTCGAGCACGATCGCCGAAAGTTCCTTGCGGTCCATGAACGCCACTCCTGTCTCCAAACTGGTGCCAGTTTGCCGCGGGGGTATGATTCCGGTCCGCGACGTGAAGGGCGAGACAGTAGCGAATGCAGACGACTGAGCGAAGGGCAAAAGAGGCAGCGTTTT
The DNA here is from genome assembly GCA_027622795.1 of Planctomycetota bacterium. GTDB lineage: Bacteria > Planctomycetota > Planctomycetia > Pirellulales > UBA1268 > CACORA01. The sequence goes on from JAQBZA010000213.1 coordinate 3,089, forward strand.
CCGCGGGTTTTCGCCGGGGCGGGCTGGCGCTTCTCGCGGCGGCGTATGCCATCACGCTGGTGCTGGCCACCCACTACCCCAAGCCGGAGCAACTCCTCGGCCGCTATGGCCATGCCGACAAACTGCTCCACTTCGTCGCCTATTTTTTGCTCGCCGTGTTTGTCGCGTTGGCCGTGTGGGGCGCGGGCCGTTGGTCGCGCCGGGCCGCGGTGGCTGTGGCGATCGCACTGGCTGCCTTCGGCGCCGTCGACGAGATCACGCAGCCGGTCTTCGGCCGCACCGCCGACGTGCTCGATTGGGTGGCCGACTGCGCCGGCATCGCCGTCGGTATCCTGCTCGTGGCTACTGCCAGTTGGGCGTGGGGGCGCGGAAGTCGCCGAGGTTGACCGAGCGAAACCACTCGATCGTCTTCTCGAGCCCTGCCCGGAGCGGGATCATCGGCTCCCAGTCGAGATGTTTTTTGGCCAGCGTGATGTCGGGCCGCCGCCGTTCCGGATCGTCGACCGGCAGTGGCTTCTCGATGAGCGGTGACTTCGCGCCGGTGAGTTCGAGCGTGAGCTCGGCCAGTTGGCGGATCGTGAATTCGCCCGGGTTGCCGAGGTTCACGGGGCCGACAAACTCGTCCGGCCCATTCATCATGCGGATGATGCCCTCCACGAGATCGTCGCGGTAGCAGAAGCTCCGCGTCTGGCTCCCCGAGCCGAAGATCGTGATCGGCTCGCCGGCCAGCGCCTGGCGGATGAAGTTGGAGACCACGCGGCCGTCGAAGGGATGCATCCGTGGGCCGTAGGTGTTGAAGATCCGCACGATCCGGATGTTGACGCCGTTGTGGCGGTGGTAGTCCATGAAGAGCGTCTCGGCCGCCCGCTTGCCCTCGTCGTAGCAGGCGCGGGGGCCGATCGGATTGACAGCGCCGCGGTAGCTTTCGGGCTGCGGATGTATCTCGGGATCACCGTAGACCTCACTCGTCGAGGCCTGCAACACTTTCGCCCGGCAGCGGCGGGCCATGCCAAGCACGTTGATCGCCCCCATCACCGACGTCTTCATCGTCTTGATCGGATTGAACTGGTAGTGGCCGGGGGCCGCCGGGCAGGCGAGGTTGTAGATCTCGTCCACCTCCAGCCAAAGCGGATGGATCACGTCGTGGCGGATCAGTTCGAAATTGCCACAGCCGAGCAGGTGGGCGACGTTGGTCTTCTGGCTCGTAAAGAAGTTATCGACGCAGATGACGTCGTGCCCCATGTCGACGAGCCGGTCGCAGAGGTGGCTGCCGAGAAAGCCGGCGCCGCCGGTGACAAGAATCCGCTTGATCGAACCCATGGAAACTCCCAGGAATTGCAGGGGACGCCCGAGATGGTACCGTATCCCACAGGTTTGTTTCCATTTCTTCGGCACGTCTTTCGCACAGGGGAACAGTCATGTCCGACCGCCTCCATCGCCGTGATGTCCTTCAATCCGCTGTCGCCGCCGGTGCCGCAGCTGCCGGGGTGGCTGCCACGTCGGCTGTCGCCCAGGCTGCCGACGGCCCCAGCACTACGAAGAGCAACATCAACCACTCGATCGTCTTCTGGTGCTTCAACGTGATGGGTGACAAGTGGGATCTCGACAAGACCTGTCAGGTGGCCAAGCAACTGGGCGTGAAGTCGATCGAACTGGTCGGGCCCGAAGACTGGCCGACGCTCGCGAAGCATGGGCTCACCTGCGCAATCGCCCCCAATGGCATGCCCGGGGCTCCGTTCATGAAGGGCTACAACAACCCGGCGTATCAGCCGGAGGTGATCGAGCGGACGAAGGCCATGATCGACGCCTGTGCGGCCAACAAGATTCCTGCGGTGATCGGCTTCACCGGCTACAAGTGGCGGAATGCCGAGGATCCGGCCAGCGGCGAGATTTCGCTCGCGGAGGGGGCTGACAACTGCGTGAAGGCCCTCAAGGAGGTGGCTGGCCACGCGGAGAAGAAGGGCGTGACCATCTGTGTCGAGCACCTCAACACGCGAGACGACACGCACCCCATGAAAGGCCATCCCGGCTATCAGGGCGATGACATCGACTACGTGGCCGAGATCGTCCGCCGCGTGGGGTCGGATCGTGTGAAGCTTCTCTTTGATCTCTATCACGTGCAGGTGATGAACGGTGACCTCGTCCGCCGGCTCGGTGAGTGCAAGGACGTGATCGGCCATATCCACACGGCTGGCAATCCGGGCCGTGGCGAGCTCGACGGCACGCAGGAGATCGCCTTTCCAGCGACGATGCGGAAGCTCTTGGAGATTGGCTACACCGGGTGGGTGGGCCACGAGTTCATCCCCACCCGTGACCCGCTGGCCGGGCTGCGGGAAGCGGTAATGCTGTGTGACGTGTAGGACAAGTAGGACACAGGCTTTAGCCTGTCATGTGGCTTTTTTGGCAGGCTGAAGCCCGCCCCATATGGCCGAAGCCTGTCCTACTTGGCCAGCACGATCCGTACGTCGGCCACGTTTGTGCCCGTCGGCCCCGTGTGGATCAGGCCACCGGCCGCGGCGAGCAGCGGATAGGCATCGCAGCGGGCGAGGGCGGTGGCCACGTTGAGCCCCTGATCATCGATCGCTGCCACGACTGCGGCATCGGCGACCGCTCCGGCAGCATCGGTGGGGCCGTCTTCACCGTCGGTGCCAACGCTGGCGATCACGAGACCGGCGGGCCATCCTCCTGCCGTCTGTCGCACATGGTGAACCGCCGCCAGCACGGTCTGCTGATTGCGGCCCCCCCGGCCATGATCGGCAGGCACCCGCACCGTCGCCTCGCCGCCAGACACGATCGCCTGCGGCTGGCCGTCGTGGCGGGTG
>JAQBZA010000214.1 GCA_027622795.1 Planctomycetota bacterium
GTCCTTTGACCCGGTGCAGCAATTGCTTCACTAAATACTTGCCCATCACTTTTGAAGGTGGGGCCTCTGGCTTTTTTCGAGTGTGCGGTCGCCTTGCCCCTGACCCGCTCGCTCGGCGGTGAGACGCTCTCACCAGGCCTGAGGCCCCACTTTGCTTTTTTTGGGGTACCAGTTTCTAGTTCGCAATGTCTTTTTGCCGCCCTCAACCATGGCTGAGACTAAACTCGGCAGGGCTCTTTCAGCGGCGGTTTGGGGGCTCCGTGTACCCCGGGCTATGGCCCAGACCCTTGACTTCTTGCCTTCCCGTGCGCTAGGTTGCGGTGCTCAGGTTGTCGCAAACCGAATCTACTCCGGGCGTCCGCCGTGGAGTGGAGCGGCGCCAGCGTAGCTTCAATTGGCAGAGCACCGCATTCGTAATGCGGGGGTTGCGGGTTCGACTCCCGCCGCTGGCTGTTTCGGCCGCGGGCGTCGTGGCCCCAGATCGTCGTGGATTGTGGCTTGGGACTGACTCAAGTCGTGTTCTAATTCCTTTCATATTTCTGAGGTAGGGCTGGTATGGCATCCGCTATTGCTCCCAACGTTCGCGATTTGGTGACCGGAACCGGGGCCTTTGGACCGGCTGAGGTGCGTAGCATGCTGGACGCCCTTGGCACTGACGCCAGCCTGCATCGTGATCTTCGCGAGGCGGTCCGGGAGTTGGAGTCTCAGTCGGATCGCAGCCCGGCAACGGCGGTTCGGCTCGGCGTCTGCCAATATCTCTTGGGCCGATGCAAGGACGCCATTGACACGCTTCGTGCGGCCGACGGAGGAGCTTTGGCACTGTTTCACCAGGGATTGGCGCACCTTGCCACGGGAGCCCATGAGGCCGCCCAAGGCTGCTTTGAGGCAGCGAAAAAAGCTGGATATGACGCCGCTGCGTGCGCTGGCGGAATTGCCACATCGCTACGGGCCATCGGCCAATCAGAGGAAGCGGCACGAGTTGTTCATGAACTCGGTGATGACTCGTCTGACTCCGCCGAGTACTGGGTTGCGAATGGCGATGTCTTGGCCGACAGTGGCGCGGATGTGGCCGACGTGATTGACTCCTACGAAAAGGCCCTCGCGATCGACCCTGGTCATCCTGGTGCGCTGTTTGCCATGGGCGTTCTGAATGATCGTCTGGGCAACGACGAAGAGGCTGAAGCCAGCTACGAAAAAGCGCTGCAGCGGTACCCCGCATCGGTAGGAGCATTGATCAATCTCGGGGTTCTCTATGAGGATCGCGACGATTTTGCCAAGGCACAGCGGTGTTATCGCCGCGTGCTGGAGGCGTTTCCTGACCATCCTCGGGCCCGGCTGTTTCTCAAGGACTGCACGGCGTCCGATGACCTCCTCACAACGGAACAGGAGCAGAAGCAACGGGATCGTCTCGACCATGTGCTCAGCCTCCCTGTTAGCGACTTCGAACTTTCGGTGCGGAGCCGCAACTGTCTTCAGAAAATGGGTATTCACACGCTGGGTGATTTGGCGCGGACCTCCGAGGCCGAAATCCTGGCGAGCAAGAATTTCGGCGAGACAAGCCTGTCGGAAATCAAAGACATGCTGGCTTCAAAGGCACTCTCGCTCGGCATGCTCAGCGAGGCGGTTGTGGAAGAAGAGGCGTTCCTCGAACCTGCCGAGCCATCGGCCGATGATCAGGAGACCTACGCAGCCTCGATCAGCGAACTCAACCTGTCGGTGCGCGCCCGCAAGTGCATGACAAAACTCGGCATCAACACCATTGGTGAACTGCTCCGCCGGACCGGAGAGGACCTGATGGAATGCAAGAATTTCGGTGTGACGAGCCTTAATGAGGTCCGCGAGAAACTGACCGAACGGGGCCTGCGGCTCCGCGGCGATTGACGCTGCCGAACGGTCACAAGTCGCTTCGTGAGCCTGAAAAAAAGGCTTTTTCGCGCTATTCTGGCGACCCATTGGTTGCTTTCGAACAGTGTTGAAGATACGGTTGAGGAAGCGTTTCGGATTTCTCTCAACCCTCGGTGAGTGGCTTCATGACGACCGCCAGCCTCAGGGAAAAGCCTGTTCGTGATCTCGCGCGTCTTGCCAAACGGCAGGGCGTCCCCGGCTGGCATGCGATGCGGAAGGACGAACTGATCCGTGCGTTGGTGAGAAAGGCGAGATCCGCCAAGCGGGGGGCATCCGGCAAGTCGGCCGCCCCCCAGCCCGGCCGCGACCCTCTGGCCCGGGATGCTGCGCGGAGTGCTCTTGTGGCTCAGCGCATTGCCGAAGCCCGTGAACGGCTGGTGAAGGCGAAGAGCCTGGCAAGTCGGCCTGAAGGCGGCCGATCGCCGCGACCGGTACGAGATCGGATGGTTCTGATGGTGCGCGGCCCTCATTGGCTCCACACTTTTTGGGAAATCACCCCACGTAGCGTAGAGCGGGCCCAGGCAGCTCTTGGCACGGAGTGGCATTCGGCCCGACCCCTGCTGCGTGTGCTTCAAGTTGAATCTGGCATGCATGCCAGCCCATCGGAGAGGGTCGTCCGGGAGATCGAAATTCACGGTGGTGTAAAGAACTGGTTCATCGACATTCGTGAGCCCATCCGCTGTCGCGTGGAGATCGGCTACCGTACCACGTCAGGACGGTTCCACGGCCTCGCCCGCAGCAACACCGTCTCCACTCCGGCAGCATCGCACGGCGACACGCTCGATGCTCATTGGGGAGATATCGTCGAGCACTGCGAAAAGATCTACGCGATGAGCGGAGGATTTTCCCCAGAAAACAACAGCCTGGAACTGCAAGAACTTTTTGAGGAGCGGTTGCAGCGACCGCTGACACCCAACGCCAATCGTAGCGATGGAATCCTGCTCGAGCCGGTACAACCCGTTCCCGGCGCGGAATTGCAGGTTGACGCCGAAATGGTCGTGTACGGGGTGACGCAACCCGGGATGCTCGTCACGCTCCAAGGCGAACCGATCACTGTCCGCCCTGATGGAACATTTCGCGTCCGAGTCGATCTTCCCAATAAGCGTCAGGTGCTTCCGATCGTAACAAGCACGCCAGAGGGCGTGGAGCGACAAACCGTTGTCCTTGCCGTTGAGCGGAACACCAAAGTCATGGAACCTGTTGGAAACGAATCTGAGGACTGACTTTTTCACGTCTCCGATTGAATCATCGGGAGGATCATATCGCGGGTGGAACCTGCGGCGATAAGTTTTCTGTCATGTGCGTGCTGCTTCGACCCATGCCGGTGAGCTCTTAACGAGGCTCGTTGGGGGCCGATAAATTGCTTCGGTCGCGTGTACAGCCGTCGATCGTCGCTCGTGCGACGCTTTGCTCGGATCACATGCCCCGGGGTTCAAGGCACCCCCGTCTTTGAATGAAACGAGCTCTCCGCATACTGCGATGCCACGGCATTGCGATGGAAAACTTATCGCCGCCTGTTCCGCCGGCCTTCCTGCATCAGCCATCCTTCGAGCAACGCTTCAGGCGTGTTCCGAAACACCTCCGCAAACGCTTCTTCAAAGCCTTGGCCGGCATCCAGCGCGGCCAGAAACGCGGGCAACTTGGCCCCCGATGAGCTGAGCCGATCGATAAATGCTGTCGTGACTGTCGATACGGCCTGTGGATCAGCCCGACCAACGAGGATGTCCTGCGGTGAACTGATCTCACCGATCGCCTCAGGAAAGTCGCTGCGCAAGGCCCGGGCCAACGGCGCCCTTGGCACCGCATCGGCGGCCAGGGCGCCTCCCGCGCCTTCAGCAAACCACATCGGTGCTCCACGGGCCAAAAACACGGCTGCTCCCAACTCCCGGGTGATGAGGAAGGCCAGATCCCCCTGCTTTTGGTCGGCCTCATCCAACGCGGAGTCTGCAACGAGTAATGCCGCATAAATCACGTCTCCGCTGATGCCGGCAGTCGACGTGATGCCCCGAGGACGATCTGCACGATGACGAATCAGCCAAAACTCCGAAAAATCGTATGACTTTGCGAAGGCGTAGAGTGTTATCCCCCCCTTGATGAGATTCACATCCGAACTTCCTTGACCGTTTTTACCAGTGCCAAGCCGCTCCATCAGTTCGCCCCAGCAGGCATCGGCTACTTCAGCGATCGCCTCAACCCTTCCTGCCGGCAGGTTGCCGATGACCATCAGGCCACCGCGGATTGCGGTCTGTGGACTCTCGTCGGGAAGAAACTGCCGCCAATACCCTCGGGCCGCGTCTTGACGCACCATCCGCAGTTCCTCATCCGTGAGATGCAACGCTCGTCCGGCAGAGGCGATCGCTCGCAAGTCACCTCCAGCTGCAGCCACGTCAAGCCGACCGCCTTCGTCAATCCACTTGGCAATTCTGGCAATAATTTCGTTTCCAAGCGGAGGCTTGCCGAGAGGCATCCGCTGCCCATCGATTCCTCCTGTACCACGAATCTTTTGCACCAAGAGGCTGTCAGTTGCATTCCCCGGTTCGATGGCAGGCCCACTGCCGCCCCCACGTAACAAGCGGGAAAATGACGCCATACTGAAGCCGGATTCGGTTTCGAGGCCTCCGTGACACGCGAGGCACGATTCAATCAAAACTGGAGCGACGTCGACGGCGAATGACACTTCGCCGGGCTTCAAGCTGACAACCTGGACATCCTCCATATCTGCGCGACCACGGTCGCCGCCGTTTCCACCCGGCTGCGGACCAGCTCCGAGCGTTGCGATTGGTAGGGTGGGATTCCCTCCGTCATACCGCGCTCCCATGTCGATCCACCGTATGAGTGTTGCGAGATCATCCGCCGCTACCTTGCCTCCCCCACGAGGCATATCGCCACTGGCGATCACTTCTACGATCCGACTCGCCTGTCCAACGCCAGGCTGAACCGCTCCCGATTGCATCAGCGCGGCATATGTCGGGATATGAAATTCTCCCTTTTTTCCATTGACGTGGCATCCGCCACAACTCCGCACGAGCACGGGCGCAATGTCTCGTGCGAAACTGACACCGCCACCCCCGGCCGCAGGCACGCCAAGCCCCGCCTGCGGCGAATCGGCTGGCATTTTCCGAGTGGCAGATGATCCCACCCCTGAGGGCACTGTGATTCCTTCAACGTCGGCTCCAGCCTGCTCCAATTGCTGCAGGAGTGCAGTGCATCGACGAGCCAGAATTCGCAGGCTGGAGGGAGGCCGATCCCCCGCCAAAGCTTCTTCCAATCCTTGAACGGCTTCCTTGAGATGCGCTATCGCGTCATCGTTCCGACCGTCCTTCGCGCAGTTTTCACCAGTGTCGATCGCTGCCTTGATCTCACGCGGCGATGCGGCGTAGGCCGGCACAGCCATGCAGGCCGCCGCCACACACAGGGCAACTATCGTCGCGTTCACCCCATCCAGAAACCTTTCCCGTTGGCAACGCTGCGTCATGAATGCCTCCCTTCCAATGGTAGATCAACGCTTTTCGATTCCCGCCCATCTTCTCGACCGGAGGCTTCGATGGCCACGATGCCACCCGTGATGGCGGTGACAATCACCATCACGAGCCACAGAACACCTACCACGAGCGCGACGCGACGACAGACAGCCGCCGCGGCAGCATCCCCCAACGCGGAAAGGAGGGCCGCCAGGCCGATGACCACGGCCACTGCGATCGGCATCAGCAGCGCGGCAATCACCGCCCCGGTGAGAAGTCGGACCAAGGTCGAACGCATGGGCTTGAAGGCAGGCGGGAAGGCACGACGTTTTTCGCTGCGGGCGAGCGGGGCAGCGGCCCAAGCCCTGCCAACAATGATTATTGTGCGATGGCCGGCTGGTCACGGTCAAGCAAGATCGAACTGTAGTGGGCGAATGTTCCCGTTGGGAGGTAATGTGAAGGGGTCTCGCGGGGAGAGTTCTCCCGAGGGTGATCTCGTGATTCGTGAAGCCATGTGCTCTGATACCGACTCCCGACC
>JAQBZA010000215.1 GCA_027622795.1 Planctomycetota bacterium
GGGTGGTGGGCCGGCACGACGACGACGGCCTCGTCGACGTGGCAAACCTCCTGCTCGCCACGCTTTCCTAGCCTGCGTGGCTTGTGGGAGATGCGCGTTGCCGCGGCCGCGGGCGATCCGTATCGTCCCGGGATGGATCTGAAATTGCAGCGACCGAGAGGAGTCTGCGGCCGCACCGGCCGCACACTATTGGCCGGGGAGCCGATGGTGTCGGCGCTCGTTCGCGACTCGGGCACCCTCGAGCGGATCGACTGTGTGGCTGAGGCTTGGGAAGGGCCGCCTGCCGGCACCCTTGCCTGGTGGCGGTCGGTCTACGCTCCGGCTGTCGCCACCGGGCCGACCCTTGCTCCCGCCGACGTGCTGCTCGACGTGTTTGAAGAGTTGGAAACTCGCCCCGAAGAGACGGCCCTGCGGTATCTCATCACCCTGCAACTCGTCCGCCGTAAGGTGCTGCGAATCGTCGAGCGGGCGGCGGACTCGCGCGACGACGATCGCGACACGCTCCTCGTCACCTGCCGCAAGCGGCGGAGTGAATATCGTGTGGCGGTGGTATCGCCCCAGGCCGTCGTGGCCGAGGGGGTGGAGGAACGGCTCCAGGCACTGCTGTGGTCGGGAGGTGAGGCATGACTGCTCCGCCACTGCCCAGGCTCGTTGCCGTGATGATCGTCGTGACAGCGGTCGCGTCGAGTGGGGCGACCTGCCCGAGCGTGCTCCGTGGCTATCAGGTGGGCACGATGCCGCTGCCGCGGGTGCTGCCGGCGCAGCCTTCGCTCGACCAGATCATCGCCGCGATCCATGACAACACGCAGAGGGTCCGCAACTACATGGCTCCGCAGGCCGTGATTTCCGTGCCAGGGGTGCCGCGACTCTCGGCCCAGGTGGCCTGTGAGCCACCGCGTCGCTTCCGGCTGCGGGCGCAAACCGCCGTGAGCGGCAATGAACTCGACCTCGGCAGTAATGATGACCTCTTCTGGCTGTGGATTCGCCGTCACGAGCCACCGGTGATGCTCTTCTGCCGGCATGACCAATACGCACAGTCGTCGGCCCGGCGGCTGCTACCGATCCGAGCCGACTGGATGCCGGAACTGCTCGGGCTGGTGTCGTTCAATCCGTCCGACAGCCACGATGGCCCCTTTCCGCTGGCCGACGGGCGGCTTGAGATCCGCAGCCGCCTTACCTCGCCCGATGGTGAACTGCTCAAGTCAACGCTGGTCGACGGCACGACCGGGCTCGTGCTGGAGCAGCATCTCTTTACGTCGACTGGCGAACGGCTGGCGAGTGTGCGGACGACACAACACCGCGTCGATCCGACGTCAGGTGCGGCACTGCCCCGTAAGGTCGACGTGTCGTGGCCCGCGTCCGACGTCAATTTCACCCTCGAACTCAAGGCCGTCACCACGAACATGCCGACCAGCGATCCCGGTCAGCTCTGGCAGATGCCGGCCTACGAGGGCTACGAGCCGGTTGACCTCGCCGACCCGTCGGTCATCATTGGGCCGAAGGCCGGGTGATTCTGCGTGCTCAGCGGCGTTCCTCGCGGGCCGTACAAGAGGTGGCCTGGGTCAGTTCGCGGATGTTCCCCGCATCTGCTGGCGGGCCTGGGAGAGTGCCGGGCCGATGGAACCCAGCGGCAGCCCCGTGATCTGGCTGATCTCGCCATAGCTGCGGCCTTCAAGGTGGTGGAGCCGTACCAATCGCGCCGCCTGCGGGTCGAGCCGTTGCATGAGCGCTTCGATTTCGTCATGGTTGGCGACAACCGCCGCAGGATTCTTTCGCTCGTCATCCTGCACAGCGCGATCAGCCGATGCGGTGCGTGACCTCCTCGCCCGGAGCAGCGACCGCACGCACGCGCGACGCGCGACGACCGTGAGAAACGTCGGCAGGCTGGCGCGGCCGGTGAATCCCCTGAGCACGGCGGCGTTGTTCCGCAGAATCTCAACCATCACATCGGCCACAAGGTCGTCGCGGTCGGCGGCAGGCAGCGAGATGCCTCGCTGGGCGGCGGACCGTTCGGCAACGAAAGCGAGCAAGCCAGAGAACCGCTCCAGAAATGCCTCCCAGGCACCGGGGGCACCGGCGAGACAGAGTCTCAACAGATCGCGATCCTGCGCCGTAAGCAGATCGTGGCGGGGTTCAGATTGTTGAGACGCGACGGTCGCCACAAGACGTACCTGGTTGCCGTTCGCCGCAAAATCGGCCTCGATTGACCCATCCAGCGGGCGTGAACGAAAGCCATGAAGCCCTCTTTACGCACGACCTCATCATAGAGGGGTGATACCGTGGTACCAAGGCAATTCCGTCCCACCTGCACCGCTGGGTTGCCGCTCATGAAACTGGCTGTCGGATGCCGATGGCTGAATCGTTGACAGGATTCGGGCCGCCACCTAGGATTCCGCGCGTCACCGGGCCGAGTTGACCCGCAGACCGCCACCAAGAAAGCCGATTTTTACGGAGACAAGGAGAACAACGTCTATGACCCACGTCGTCGCCGAACCGTGTTTTGCCTGCAAGTACACCGACTGCGTCGTGGTCTGTCCGGTCGAGTGTTTCTACGAGGGGGATCAGATGGTCTACATCCACCCCGACGAGTGCATCGACTGCGAGGCGTGCGTTCCGGAGTGCCCGGTCGAGGCGATCTTCCACGAAGACAACCTGCCGGCGGAATGGAAGGACTTCACTGCGCTCAACGCCGAAATGGCCCCGCAGCTTCCGGTGATCACCGAGAAGAAAGACCCACTTTGCTAGTTTCACGCCCGTCGGGCCATCCCTGGCCCCGACGGGCTTTGCAGGTCGGAGGCAAAGCCAAGGTTTGCACTCGACCTGCGAAGGCTCGCCCTCGTGGCGAGCGTGGCTAACGCAGGTCGACCGTCCAGTAAGCGGCGTCGACGAAGCTCTTCCAACTCGCATACTTTGGGTTGCCGAGTTTGATCGACAACAGCGGGCTTCGCTTGGGCTTGATGGGCTGCTTGATCAGGTGCATGTGGGCCTCGTGCGGTGTGCGGCCTCCCTTGCGAACATTGCAGTTCACGCAAGCGCACACGATATTTTCCCAGCTTGTTAGCCCGCCGCGGCTGCGAGGCACGACGTGATCAAGCGAGAGCTCGCTTGTTGGGAAATGCTTCCCGCAGTATTGGCACCGATTACCATCGCGGGCGAAGACATTGCGACGGTTGAATCGCAGGCCGTGACGAGGGCTGCGGTCACAGGAGACCAGCCGGATCACGCGGGGCGCCTGCAGATCGTAGCCGACGCCCCGAATCCAATCTTGGTCGGGCGTGCGAAACTCCATCTGGAGTGCTGACAATTCCCGCCAAGTCTCAATGGAGTAGGCGGCGAACTGCCCTTCTTCGATGTGTACGACCTCGGCGATATGCCGGTAGAGCAGCGCGATCGCGCGGCGGACATTGGTGATATGCACCGCCACGAACGACCGATTGAGCACGAGCACGCTAAGGCTCAAGGTGCTGCCCCCACTGAGCGTTCCACTCAGGGGCGCTGTCGCCGTGGCAACCGCCGTGCCGGACATCACATCACCTCATTGGTTCTGCAGAAAACCAGCCAAATCTGAAGAATTTTTATTGTAGCCGGCCACGGGGCAGGCTGCCAAATCCCCGTAGACTGCCATTTGGAATTGTGGCCGAAGTGAAGACCGCGCTCGCTACTTGCCTTCGTCGCAGCTTGCGGGCAGACTCAGCGGCATGGGATGTGAGTGCGACGCGCATTCATCAAAAACTCACCAGCCACGCCCTCGGCTCTTACTTCGTGGAGAACATGATGCGTCACTACTCGTGCGACGTTTGCAAACGCCCAATCAACACGCAGGCGGACGTGCGACATGTGGTCAAGATTGAGGTTTTCGCGGCGGTTGAGGATGAAGGAGAAGCCTGTCAGGCGTGTTGCGGCGATCGCAGCGATGAGGCCGACCATCTTGAGGAGATGCAGGAACTCCTCGAACGACTCGACGACCACGACTGCGCGGGGCTGCTTGACGAAGGCACTGTGAGCATGCGATTCGATCTCTGCGACGCCTGCCGCCAACGCTTCCTTCGCAATCCCCTCGGCGCGAAGACCGCCAAGCATTTCAACTTCAGTCAGAACTGACTTTACGCCTGCTCGGCCATTCATGGCCCGAGCAGGCTTGAGGCCTACGCGACCACGGGTCGCTGCGGCCGGGAAGCCCGCCTTCCGGGCGGGCAATCGTGCGTTGTGCTTCATGTCGCAGGCTTTGCAGGTCGGAGGCAAAGCCAAGGTTTGCACTCGACCTGCGAGGCTCGCCCTCGTGGCGAGCCTCGCGTAAGCAGCGTCAGTCCCGCAGGGATGAGACGCCGCCTTAGCCCATTGTGGAATCAGCGAGGGGTTGCCCGTGCCATGGAGCCGGCGTAGCTGGCAAGCGAAGGCAGGATGCCGAAAGCGTCGCTAGGTCCGAGTGAGCGGAGGCCTGGAGGGCCGCAGCGAACGTCCGGCGACGTGGCACGCGCAATCCCGAGCCCGTGAGCCATTGCGGCTGGATTCGCAGGCTGAAGCCTGCGCCACAGGGGGCTGTCTAGCGACGGTCGTTTTGCCGGCTACACTGCCGTCTTGCATCCAACGAGCCGCCGGTGAAGGAGACTGCTGCAACGATGTCTGGAAAGACCCTGAAGATCGCGTCGATCCCCGGCGATGGCACCGGGCCGGAAGTGACCGCCGAGGCCATGAAGGTGCTCGCAGCCGTCGCCAAGCTGGACAACATCGCCTACGAGGTCGAGCCGCTCGACTGGGGCGGCGACCGCTATCTGAAAACCGGTGAGATCATCCCGGACGGGGGCCTCGACCTGCTCCGTGCCAAAGACGCGATCTTCCTCGGTGCGATCGGCCATCCCGATGTCGCCCCCGGCATTCTCGAAAAGGGGCTCCTTCTCGACCTGCGGTTCAAGCTCGACCAATACATCAACCTCCGGCCCGTGAAGCTCCTGCCCGGCGTCGAGACACCCCTGGCCGGCCGTGGCCCGGCCGACATCGATTTCGTCGTCGTGCGGGAAAACACCGAAGACCTCTACTGCGGTGTCGGTGGCTATCTCAAGAAGGGCACGCCCGACGAAGTGGCTGTGCAGCAGGCGGTCTACACGCGGAAGGGATGCGAACGCTGCATCCGTTGGGCGTTTGAATACACCCAGAAGCGAAACAGCCCGAAGAAGATGCTCACGCTTGTCGCCAAAACCAATGTGCTCACCTATGGCCACGACCTCTGGTGGCGAACCTTCCAGGAGGTGGCCAAGGACTATCCCGATGTGAAGACCGACTACAACCACGTCGATGCCTGCTGCATGTGGATGGTGAAGAATCCCGACTTCTACGACGTGATCGTCACCACGAACATGTTTGGTGACATCATCACCGATCTCGGCGGCATCCTGCAGGGCGGCATGGGGGTGGCGGCCGGTGGCAACCTCAACCCCGATGCCGGCGGCGTGAGCATGTTTGAGCCGATGGGGGGCAGCGCGCCCAAGTACACCGGCCAAAACGTCATCAACCCGATTGCCGCCATCAACGCGATGGCGATGCTGCTGGAGCACAGCGGCTATCCCGCCGCAGGCAAGCGGATCGACGCAGCCGTGGCTCAGGTCACTGGTACGAAGATGAAGAGCCAGGCGGCGGGCAAAATGGGTTACGGGACGAAGGAAGTCGGCGACCTCGTCGTCGCAGTGCTGTCATAGGGCGAATCCGGCTTCGAGGGAACGTCGGCTCGGGGCTGCCCGTGTCCCGTCGCCGGACGTTCGCTCCGGGCATCCTGCCCTACGCTCACTCGATGCCGGCTGCGCTCTCGGCATCCTGCCTTCGCTTGCCGCCAACGCCGGCTCTGGGACACGGGCAGCCCCTCGCGG
>JAQBZA010000216.1 GCA_027622795.1 Planctomycetota bacterium
ATATCTTCTGGAAGCCATCCGCGAGCCGCAGGCTGTCGCCCTCGGGCAACTTGTAGAGCCGCGCCAATTTCTTGTCGACGAAGGTGAAATTGCAATCGAGGAACGCCTCGACGGGACCATCCGTCTCGAGCAGATGCTGGAAGAAGAGCCTGGCTTCCTGCTTCATCGATGCCGGCAGATCCTCCGCATAGTATTCCCGGGCGTCCTGTCGTGCGGGCGGCAGGCTCCCAATGTTTCGCAGCTTGAGCCAGCCATCCAGAAATGCGGCAGCACATTCCTCCGAGCGGTCATCCTCAAGAAGTCGCCCGATCTCACGTTGCAAACCGGGCAGCGTCGTCAGGTCACCCACCGCCGCTGCCTCATGGAGTTGCTCATCAGGCGGTCGGCCCCACACGGCATACGAGAGTCGTGATGCCAGTGCATATGGTCCGAGTCGGTCGTTTCGATCACCACTGGTATCACCGAGGTACAAGAAGGCCGGCGAGCACAGGATAAACTTCACCGTCTCCAAAGCTGCCTGCCGTGGAGATGCCTGCTCGTTCCTGCGCGCCGCGAAGAACGCCCCGATCCGCTCAGCCTCCTCCTTGCGGAGAGGCCGGCGGAATGCCCGGCTCGCAAATCCCTGCAACTGCTCAACGGCCCGGGTGGGATCGAATCCGTTCGGGGCAAAAACCGCCCGCTCCTCACGACCCCCGCCCGGTTCGACGAGTGGCCCATGGATTTTGATCTCACCGATCCGGATATGGGGCAACTCGCCTTCCATCAGAAGATGCGTCCGAACCACGCCCGAACGAAATGTTTTCGGGTCAAACTCGTCTTTGTACCGTGTATTGATCTCGATCACCGAGGCCCGCGACTCGTATGGCCCATTGGGAAAAATGAACCGCGGTGTCTGGCCCGCCTCCAACCAAACCTGAAACCGCAGCCAGGCCGGCTCGTCATCCGGCACCACGGCGGTCGCCAGCACCGGTTCCACCGCCTGCGGATAGTGGATGTGCCCCTTGGTGGCGTCTCCTGGCACGACCCCCAACTGAAACGGCTCCGTGAAGTCGATGCGAAAAATCTTCGGGTCGTAGTGCGTATCGCGATGGAATGCCTGCGCATGGACCTCGATGTCGTAGAGGCCCGAGACCGGAACACCGTCAAGGAAATCCTCGATGTGTCCATAGCCCCCCTGCCGCGTGTCGGTATTGGGCTGCTCGTAGAGGCAGAGGTACTCGAAGTTGAAGACCCGCTCGTGTGCGCCGGTGAGCTCTTCGTACTGCTTGAAGTTTTTGGAAAAATGCCAGGTCTGTGGCTCCATGCCAGTGTTATCGGAGTGCGGCCCTTCGGCCTTCCGGCGACCAAGGCGAAGCTCCACGAGCCGGTCGGCGGCGTCAAAGTATCGATCAAGCAGAAACCCCGAAGTGACCAATACATCTCCAGTCGTATCAAAGGGCCCGGCCACCGATTCACGGGGCAATCCCGCCGTCAACCCGAGAGTGTCGACACGCCGGTCAAACAACGTCGCCAGGGTGTTCTCATACTCGCGGTTTGATAGCCGCCGGAGCGCGGTTCTGTTGGACGCCGTGCCGAATTGCCCCCGCACATAGGCGATCCGCTGCTGGAGCTCGCTGGTCACAGCCCGCCGCTCGTCTTCGGTAGGCTGATCCGCGTCGGGGGGTGGCATCTGCCCGAGACCGATCTGGAGAAGCATGCTGTCGGCCGCGGCCAGTAGCGCCGCTGTCTCAAGCGGAAATCGGAACGATTCGAACTCGTGATCGCCCTCAGAAACCGCTTGGCTGTGACAGTCGAGGCAGTAGCGGGTAAGAAACGGGATGACAGGATCTCCCGGCAGAGCTGGTCGCTCGGGCTCGGAAGCTGCCGACGTTTCGGCGACCAAGAGCGCTAGCGAGACTGCGATAGCCCTGCCAATGGGAAACCGAGCAAAGAAAACCATGAACCACCGCATCAGACTCAGGCCTCTGTGTAGGCCCCGGTGCTGCTGCCAAAAGTGTCAGCCGGAACCCCCGTGCGCTGGATGATCCCCAACAGCAGATTACACAACGGCACCTTCCCGGCACCCTTGTCGGGGAGCTGTTTGAAGCCACCGGTCCCGTAGCCTCCGCCCGCCATCACGATCGGAAGATCACTGTTCGTATGTTTGTTGGCGTCACCCATACCACTCCCAAACAGCACGGCGGTGGAATCAAGCAGCGACTGCTCACCGTCTCGGATGCCGGACAGGCGATCGAGAAACTTCACAAACTGTTCAATCTGGTATGTCTCGAGCGTCATCAGGTCAGCGATTGTTTTTTCGTCGTTTCCATGATGTGACATCGTGTGATACGACTTGTCGATCCCGAGATGCTGCGGCAGGAAACTCCCGCCGATCTCCAGCGTGGCGACGCGCGTCGAATCAGTCTGTAAGGCCAAGGCAATGAGCTCGTAGAGCATCGGGAGGTCGTCGACGAAGTTTCGATCGACGGGCCTTCCCAACGGCGGTGTCGGCTTGGGCTGATCCTGCCACCGTCGGCGCGCCTCGACACGCTTTTCGACATCACGGACGGCCGTGAGATACTCGTCGAGCCGACTGCGGTCTTCCGCATTCACCTTCCGGGCCAGACCAGAGACCTCGTCCCGCACTGAATCAAGGATCGAACCCTGCACCGCGTTGGCTCGGGCCGCTGCAAGCCGACTCGTAGCTGACTCAGTCACAAACAGCTTTTCAAAGAGCTCGGCCGGACCCGTAATCGGTGGAACACGCACACCAGCCTTGGTCCACGAAAGTTGGCAGCCGCCGTGGATTCCCCCCTCCGAGCCGACCGTCAGCGACGGAAAACGCGTCTGCTTTCCCACCTCGTCGGCGATGAACTGATCGACCGTGACATTTCCATGCGGACGATGCTTCGACTCATGATGAAGCACACCGGAAAGAAACGAATGAACAGCGAAGTGCCCGCCACGCAGCCCATGATCAAAGCCTCGGTAAATCGTGATCTGCTCGCGGAGTGGAAGCAGTGGCCTGAGGAGCGGCGTTTCCTTGAAATCCTTCCCCGATGTCTGGGGGAAAAAGTGCTGTCGCTGAAACCCCAGCAGATTGCCGATCGCCACGAATCGCCGCGCCCCGATGCCCGCGCCCTGCGTCATCAGCAGCGGTGCTGACGGGGAGTCGGCCAGCGAAACGAGGGCGGGCAGGGCAAGTGAACCTGCCATCGATTGGACGACGAACCGCCGGCGATGCAATTCCCTGGGCATAGCGACAACCTCCGCGGAATCTCTGTCCAGCAGGCTCCCTGAAGCCGAAACACCAGAAAGTATACCGCGTCCAACGCCTGCTCGCTTACCGCCACCCGCGAAAAGGCTCATAAATCCGCAGGGTGAAGAGCAATTCACTGGCCGAGAAGCCGGTGCGATAACTGTAGGGAAGGTCGAACGCAGTCCCCGTAGCCGTTGACTCATTGAGCGCAAAAAATCGGTACCCAACGTCGAGTGTTGCCCGTGGAGTGATGGCGTAGGTGAGCCCACACCCTGCCTGCCAGGCAAATGTGGATGTCGGGTCGTTCACCGCAAGCAGATCTGTGAATGGCTCGGTCACCGAGATCACCGATCGATAGCCACCCGCTCCGATCCCGCCGCCGAGATAGGCCCCCAGCGTTTCTGTCGCCGCGAAATCCCGCCACAGATTAACCGTCGTTGACCAAATGTCAGTGGCTTCACCCGTAATCGAGTAGGTATCGTCCTGAGCGACGACCGTCTCCGACACCACATCACGACCCCGCCCCTCCACCTCCAGTCGCAGGGCACCCACAGGGCGATCAAAAGCCACCCCCAGTGTTCCACCGGCGGTGAAAACTGAGCGATTGGTCGCGTCATCAGGCGGCAACGCCAGCGTTGCGAAGGAGGCCCCGATGATGCCGCCGATATACATTTGCGGAGAACGCTGTCTGTGGCTACAAGCCGCGGCTGCCGGCTCACAGCAACTCCCACCGAGAAATCTGTCCGCATCCGTCATGGTGAGTTCGGGTACATACGCATCATCAGTCTCGGCCGCCGACGGGACACCGTCATAGTCGGCGATTGTCGCCCCAGCAGCGATGAGAAGCGGCACTCCGGAGTCACCTGAATCGGCTCCATCCTGACCGCGTGCCGAGCCTTGTCGAGGCGAAAGCCCCACCGCAATCACAACCGCGACCGCCCCCGCCATCACCAAGAATCGGCAGGCTTTCCAGATGCGGATTTTTTTCCCATCTTTGTCACCACTAAGCATGGAACGCCCTCCCCCACTGGGTGTACAACCGGCACGTCTCGGAGAATGCATCGGACTGGCACAACGTGAGGATGCATCACAACCAACACGCGCCGCACAAATTGCCTAACCGGGCACTCAACCAAACACCGGCGCAGGCTGTGGATTTCCCGCTGAAACCGGCTATTCTAAACGGTTTTCAGTCCCTGCAATTTTTGAAGCATTCATGGCAACCACACCCGCTCCGGTCTCCGACCCTTGGTTTCAGAATCGCTTCGCCCAACGCATCGGCGGCGCGATGTATGGCAAAGACACCGCGATCTACAAGTTTGAGATGATCAAGCGGGCCAAGCGGAAGGCCCTCGCCGACCACCCCGAGCGGCAGATGCTCGACTTCGGCATCGGTGAAAACGACGAGATGGCCCCGGAAAACATCCGCGCCGTGATGCGTCGCGAGATCGACCAGCCCGAAAACCGTGGCTACGCCGACAACGGCATCGCCGCCTACAAGGAAGCCGCCGCCGCCTTCATGCAGCGGGAGTTTGGCGTGTCGCTCAACCCTGAGACAGAGGTCAACCACTGCATCGGCTCGAAGACGGCCTACGCGATGCTGCCAGCCGCCTTCATCGACCCCGGCGACGTCACGCTCATGACCGTGCCCGGCTATCCCGTCGCCGGCACGGCCACGCGGTGGTTTGGTGGTACGGTCCATCGGCTCCCGCTGGTCGCAGAAAACGACTTCTTCCCCGATCTGGCCAGCATTCCCGACGACGTGCTCGCCAAGACGAAGATGCTCGTGCTCTGCTATCCCAACAGCCCCACCGGCAAGACGGCGACGCGGGAGTTTTACGAACAGGTGGTCGACTGGGCCCACAAGCACCGCGTGATAGTGGTGCAAGACGCAGCCCACATCATGCTTTCCTACGATGACGAACCGCTTTCGTTCCTCTCCGTCGACGGGGCGAAAGACGTGGGCGTCGAGGTGCACTCGATGTCGAAGGGCTTCCACATGATCGGGTGGCGGCTCGGCTGGGTGTGTGGCCACGAGCGAATCGTGCGGGCCTTTGCCGATGTGAAAGACAACTGCGACTCCGGACAATTCATCGCGATCCAGAAGGCGGGGGCGGCGGCGCTCAACGATCCGGAGATCCCGAAGCGGGTCCGCGAGAAGTATCGCCGCCGGCTTGAGAAGCTCGTGGGGGTGTTGCGGGCCGTTGGCTTTGAGTGCGAAATGCCCGGAGGCACCTACTTCCTCTACACCAAGAGCCCTCGCGGTGCCGGCGACCGTGAGTTCAAGACGGCTCAGGATGCCAGCCAGTTTCTGATCAGCGAACTCTCGATCTCCACGGTGCCGTGGGACGACTGCGGCGCCTACCTGCGTTTTTCGGCCACCTACGTGGCCGAAGACGAGGCGGCTGAAGACGATCTGATGGCTGAGACGCATGCCCGTTTGTCGCGGGCCCGGCTGAAGTTTTGACGGGCCCCTGTTTGTTCACCCTCCTGCGGAGCCCCTCGACGATGCGTGCCTCTCCTCTCGCCTTCGTCACCTGCTTGCTCGTCAGCGCCGTACTGTCAGGAACTTCAGTCGGCTGCGGCAAGCGGCCGCTGCGACTCGAGGATCGGCT
>JAQBZA010000217.1 GCA_027622795.1 Planctomycetota bacterium
GGGCCTTCCGCTTGGCAGCCGCCGGCTCGTCAAACGCCGCCGCCAGGTAGCCGCCGAGGAGTTCCGCCGACTGCCGGGCCGTAATCGCCGCGACGATCGCCCCCGGCTCGGCGAGTTCACGAATCTCCAGCGGCGCAAGCTCCCGCTCAAACACACGGAAATCGTCGACGAGGCCATCCTTGAAGCCGTGGTCTCGCATCCGTTCCCCGATCGTGATCGTGTCGCCACCGCCGCCGATGATCTCGCGGGTGAGGCTGTCGCGGACGATCGTCGTGGCCACCGGGTGGCCATTGACGAACATCTTCAGCCCCGCCGCCTTCCCCGAGCCATCGCTCGCCACGGTCACATGCACCCAGTCGCCGATCGGGAGCGGTTCCTGCATCCGCACACTCACCGCATCGCCGGGCCAGAAGTGGATCAGCGACCATTGCAAATGCCCGTGGTCGATGAGAAGTTCGTAGCCGCGGCTCGCGGCATCGGTCCACGCCTTCGAGCGGTGGAAGACCACGGCCCGCTCAAATGCCTCCGACGACCGCAGCCACAGCGACACGGTAAAGGGATGGCTCCGCCGGAAGTTGCCGACAGGCGTGGTGACCGGATGGTCGCCCGTGAGCTTGATGGCCTTGCCAAATTTGCCGTCAACGAGCGTGATCTCTGGCGGCGCCTTGGCCGCTCGCTCCTCGGCCGACTCGACGCTGCTGGCAAAGGTTCCACCCGTGGCCCGCTCGTCGAAGGCATACCGGTCCAGCTCGCCAGGAATCTGGCCGGCCACCTCGCCGGCGAATGCCGCGGGCATGTCTGCCTCGCCGGCGATCCAGTCGGCCACGGCCCGCTCGGCCATCGCCTCGGCGTCGACCAGTTCGGCCACAGCCTCGCCGCAGGCTTCATTTGCCTTGGCCAAGGCCGTGGAGGTCTTGTCATCGAGCAGCCGCATCTTCGGCGTCGGCACGGCCGGCGTGAAGTAGGAATAGAGGCCCGCCTCGTCGATATCGTCGAAGAAGGCAAAGAGCGAATAAAAATCCTTCTGCGACAGGGGATCGAACTTGTGGTCGTGGCAGCGGCAGCATTCCATCGTGAGGCCGAGGAAGGCCGTGCCGAATGTGGTCACGCGGTCGTTGATGTAGTTGACGCGATACTCCTCTTCGACCGAGCCGCCCTCGCTCTCCTGCTGATGCAGCCGGTTGAAGGCGGTGGCGAGGACCTGTTCATCGGTGGGATTGGGGAGCAGATCACCAGCCACCTGCCAGAGCGTGAACTGATCCCAGGGCAGATTTTCATTGAACGCTTTGATCACCCAGTCGCGCCACGGCCACATGGTCGGCCTCGGGCGGTCAACCTGGAAGCCATAGCTGTCGGAGTAGCGGGCGAGATCCAGCCAGTCGGCGGCCATCCGTTCGCCATACCGCGGGCTCGCCAGGAACCGGTCGAGCAGCTTGACGTAGGCATCTGGCGATGCGTCGGCGACGAACGCCTCGACGTCGGCCGGCGTCGGGGGGAGGCCGGTGATGTCGAAGCTGGCGCGACGAATGAGCGTGGTGCGATCGGCCTCGGGCTGATGGGCGAGCCCACGGGGGGCGAGCTTCGCGGCGACGGCCGCATCAATACCAGCGGCCACGTTGTCGGTCTCCGGCCTGATCGGCGACACAAACGCCCAATGCGGCTCGTACTTCGCCCCTTCGGTGATCCACCGCTTGAGCGTCGCGACCTGCTCCGGGGAGAGCCGGCCGATCTTGGCCTCGGGCGGAGGCATCACGGTGTCGGGATCATCAGAAACGACCCGCGCGATCAGCTCACTCGCGGCCACATCTTCTGGCACGATCGCCCGCGAGCCGCTGTCGAGTTCCTCTGTCGCCGACTCAAAGGTGTCGAGTCGGAGGCCGGCCTGCCGGTTGGCAGTGTCGGGGCCATGGCAGGCAAAGCAATTTTCCGACAGGATCGGGCGGATGTCGTTATTGAAAGAGAGGCGGGCCGGGCTCAGGGGCGGGCTTGGCGCGGCCGCCCAGAGCAGACTTCGGGCGGCGGCAACCACTGCCAGCAGGAAAAAACAGACGTCTTTGGCAGAGCCGCGCACTAAGCAGTTCGAGCAACCCATGGGCCACCGTTCTGGTCAGGGTTACCCGCGTCGCCGATTCGAGGCACTGGCCTCAAATCGCGGACCGCCTTTGCAGCGGTCGATCGGCGGGGCGTCAGGATCCTTCGGAGGTTCCCGACGCATAACCACCCATTTTAGCTCTGGGTGCCGAAACAGCCAGCCAAAAACCGGCATTGAATCGGCCGCCACGAAACCGACACCACTCTGATTTTTTTGCTCATAGCTACGATTTTTGTTGATAGAAAACATTCACGGGCTGCCCATTTGCGGGCGTTGTTCCGGGCCTCGCGACCGTGAACGTATGCGACCAAGTCTGTGTCACGGGGTCGTAGTCGGTCTGCCAGAAGTCTCCGCCATGCACTGACTGGTCGACGAGTTTGCCATCAAGGCGGAGTTCGCCGGCGCGATGGGAAGCCAGGCCGGTGAAAGTAAGCGGCACATATCCGAGCCCGCCATGCAGCGTGAATTCGGCTGTGCCATCATCCGCTGTGACACGGATGTCAGGATACGCGTGCTTGAGATCGCCCCGCATCATAGCGACGTGGCGGTCATTGCCGACTGCCTCACGATGCACAAGCTGCCAGGAGTTTGCCATATCCCGCAACGCGACGCGGAGCGCTTCATTGGGGCCGTAGTACTCAGCGGCCGACAACGGCAACACAAGCAATTCGATCGTCGCTTCGACGAAGTCGCCCGGCTCCAGCCGCGTGACCCCGGGTGGTGGCACGATGTCGACTGTCGCAGAAGGACGGCTGGTCGAGGGCGTGCCATGTTCGGTAATCCAAGGCTCTGCTTCGCGTCCTCCCAGCACCGCCCGCCACTTCCGAATCACGAAGCCACGCGAGCCAATCGGCTTACCGTCCCCATCTGATGCTGTGCCGAGCAACGACACCCATGGCGTGGTCCCGGCACTCACTGCCGGAGGTGTTGTAGAGGCATTACCAACCCACGCTGCATCCCACTCCTGCGTAAGCCCGGCGGCGGTACCCACCGCGATCTTCTTCGCCGCGGCATGGCTGTATGTGTCGGCACCGATCTGGAAGATCACACATCGCGAAAACTCGAGCGGCTCGTGCACATTCATCCGCAGGCGGTACGTGCCACGAACAATGTCGTCAGTCCGGCTAAGGCTTACCGTCTCGGCATGGTCGATGCCCGAGCCGAGCTGACCGGCATAAGTGACCTCTGTCAGACACGGGCCCGGCCGCACATATTCGGCCTTCATATTCCGCCGCCACAGGCGAGAGCCGTCCGGGGCCTCGATGCGAAAAAAATCTCCGCCGCCGACGTTGCCCGTCCACTGCCACGGCTTTCCGTCCGGGAGAGACCGCACCAAGAGCGGTCGTACATCCAGGATCGATGCCCCGACATGCACCTGGTCTGGCTCGTAGCAGATGCTCTCGCCCCACGAGCCTATGGCCGACTCTTCCCAGAGCTGGTTTTGGCCCCAACCGAGCAACGAAAGCTGGGCGTGAGATGCGGCCGGAACGCCGCCCCAGTGACCGTAGGCCATCACCAGCTCCAACCGCATGGTTGACTTTGCTGGCACTCGCACCTGCGTGAAGCCACGAAACCACTGGCCGTCATACGGGCTGCCACCGCGGCCGCGGTGCCAGTTCTTCGAGAGCTGCACCGGGATCCCAGTCGGCTGGCCGGCAGCATCGCGGAGGATCGCCGAGAGCCCGGTGATCGGGCTGCCCACCCGCGACCCAGCAAATGTTGTCTTTTCGAAACAGAGTCGGGCGGCCTGCTCGTGATTGCTGCTGTTCGTCAGCACGAGCCGCGCGCGATCGAGAACGTCGTTCCGCGGGTCACGCAGCACATCTTCTTTGCCGACCACCACCGTCTGTCCGCGATTCACCTCCGGGGGGAGCGTGGGCTCCACGCGGTTGAGATCGATGCAGTGCCAGCCACGCACCGCGTCGAACCGCACTGGCAGCGTTGGGGGAGGCTGGTGGGGATCGACCGTCACAGGCGTGGCCTCCACCATGATCACCGGCTCCGGGAGCACTGGATCTGCTGCCGGGAGCAGGCTTGCCGGATCAAACACCACCGCCACTTCGTGCCAGTCCGAAGCCGCGGCATCATCGGGCAGATCGCATCGCTGCTGGAACACATGCCCGCCAGACCCAAGACGGATCGCCATGCTGCCCTTCCGCCAGCGCGTCCGCATTCGGGTCGATCGGGGCTCACCCTCGGGATCGAATGATTCGATGAACGTGGCGGGGCCAGCCGCCAGCGGTTTCTCTGGTGCATGAAATCGGTCATGAATTTCCGCAGCGGATAGGGGCCGTTCATAGATCGCGACCTCATCGACCGCGCCTTTGAAGTGGTAGCCGTCGCCGGAGTTGTCACCCCGACGACCGACGATGAGTGGCTGCGTGGTGGCGACACGCTCCCGCCCGATCTTCACCTCACCACCACGCCGACCATTCAAGAAGATTGTGAATGCGCGTCCGTCGTATGTGAGGGCCACGTGATTCCAGGCTTCGAGAGTGAGTCGCCTACCGGCCGAAACCGAAAACGCCTGGTCACGACCACCGCCAATGTTGAGTCGACCATGCGGCACGCCACCCTGCAGGGTGATGCCGTAGTTGCCGTCTGCTTGCTCGTGATGGCCTTTGCACACCAACCACGGCACGGCGTTTGTGGCCGCGTCATACCCTGGCGGTGCGTAGACCCAGCATTCGAATGTGAAGTGGGCGGGGTCAATCATCCGTTCAGGTGACACCGTGAATTCGTTTGTGCCGTTGAGCCCGAACCCGCCGCCCACCCGACCAAAGCAGGCCGTGCCGGTGGGAATCGGTTCATATCCGGGTTGGGCCGCAAGGATCAAAGCCAGGCGATCCGGCCACGCCACGGCCTCAAGTCGTGCATTGACGTTCAGCGGCAGGCCGTCTTTCGAGTGAAATGTGAGGCCATCAACGTCGTTCCGCTGCACCCACCGTCCCGACTCGATTAGTCGCGGTCCGGCGATACCGTCCCAAGTGCGACCTCCGGAGCAGTGAAAGACTCTCCCATCGACCTCCATGAGTAAGGCGAGGTCGGCTGCCGGCAGTCCGGTGATCACAACCTCGGGCGATCGCACGGCCGCACCGTATGGCTCCGCCTTGATCTTTCCCAGATGTGGCACGGTGATCGCCTCGGTATTGAGCACGAAGGCATATCGCCCGGTGCGGATGCACCGCTGACAGAGGGCCCCTGCGGCGCGGCCAGGAAACCCATCCAGCCACGCCACAGTCGTAAAGTCACCAGCCGCGGGCCACGCCTCAGACGGAAGCGCGTTCCCATCCGCCGCGTGTGCAGTTGCCACCACAGACCAGAGGAGAACTCGCACCCCTCCTGCCAGCCACGACGACCCTTTCATCGGTCCTCTCATTTTTGTACGCATCGAATCTAGCGTCTCGATTGAGTTGTATTTTGCCATCGCTCACCGGTCGAGGTGAGGATCATGGCTGCAATCGCCAGCGCGTCGGCCTCAGCGCAGGTGGCCCATCGAACACTCACCGTCGCGCTGGCGGAATGAACCACCTGACCTGTTCGAGGATCGATGGGCGATCGCCCCGGACGGCTCGTCGCCGTCGCAATCGCCTCACCCGGGGCAAGGTCGACGACGGCATTTTCCCCTCCCTCGACAACTGACCCACGCACCCTGACCCGCCATGGAACGCCATCCGGCTTCGTGCCCCAGGCCCGCACTTCCCCCCC
>JAQBZA010000218.1 GCA_027622795.1 Planctomycetota bacterium
GGTCGCCGCGGCGATGTGATCGTCGTCGGCGGCGCGAAGATCCTGCCCGCCCGGGTTGAGGAGATCCTACGGAGTGTGCCGGGCGTTGCCGAGGCCCGAGCCTATGGCCTGCCGAGCGCGGTCACCGGTGAACTGGTGGCAGCGGAGATCGTGCTGATCGATCCGCTGCCCGCTCACGCGACGCCTGAGAGCGTGCGGGCCGCGGTGCTTGAAGCGTGTCGCACCAGGCTCGATCCACCGGCCGTGCCGCGGGTGCTCGATCTTGTGAAGACCATCGTCACCACGGCCGCGGGCAAGGTGCCCCGGCGCCGCCTGGGCCGCTGATGCCTGGAGCCACGGTCGTTTCCGGCGGGTCGCGTGGGCTTGGCCTCGTGCTCGTGGAGCGGCTGCTTGCCGGTGGACGGAGTGTGGCCACATTTTCTCGAACTGACTCAGATCGGCTTGCCACCCTCAGCCGTCGCTTCGGCCGCCAACTGCACACGGCAACGCTTGACGCCGCTGATCCCCTTGCCATTCGCTTGTTTATCGCCACAGCCACGGACCGTTTTGGCAGCCTCGATCACTGTGTCGCCAACGTCGGCCATGCGGTACCGGGCATGCTGGCCACCGCCACCGACGAGGCGATTGAGACCGTGCTCGCGGTCAATCTCCGCGGGGCGATCGTGCTCGTGAGGGAAGTGATTCGCCAGATGCTCGCTGAGCCGATCCGTACTACCAGTCCGCCAGTTCCTGCTGGCGGCTCCCTGATGAAGGAAGGTGCTGGCGGGGCTGAAGAGCAAGGCAACGAACAGATGTGGCAGGCGGCTGGCGATGCTCAGGATTCAGGCAATGAAAACCGCGATCGCGGGATCGTGGTCGTGTCGTCGGCCGTGGCGAGGCGGGGCTCTCCGGGTCTGGCGGTCTACGCGGCCACGAAGGCCGGACTCGAGGGATTTGCGCGGAGCCTGGCCCGCGAGGTGGGGCCGCGGAGCATTCGCGTCAACGCCGTTGCGCCCGGTTTTTTTGAAAGTGACCTGTCGGCGAGCCTCACCGAGGATCACCGGCAGCGGATCATCCGCCGTACGGCCTTGGGCCGTCTCGCCACTGCCGACGATGTTGCCAGCACGATCGAATTTCTCATCAGCCCGCAGGCGGCGTGCATCACCGGCCAGGTGGTGGCCGTGGATGGTGGAGCTGGATGACGAGCCCCTTCAGTCTCGCGGCCCCCACCTGGTGCCGCCGGGTGATCATCGTTGGCGCTGGAGGGTTCGGCCGTGAGGTATTGCAGTGGGCCAGCGATGCCTGGCCCGAACAAGCCGCGCGGATCGCCGGCTTTCTGTCGGCCGATCCCACGGCGCTCGACGGTCACACCACTCGGCTGCCGATCCTCGGAGATCCCGATACGTTTTCCCTCCTGCCTGGGGATGGCCTTGTGCTCGCCATCGGCATTCCGCAGGTGCGGCGGCAGGTGGCCGAGCGGCTTGCCCAACGCGGGGCAAACTTCCTCACGCTCGTGCATCCGACGGCGATCGTCGCGGCCACGGCGACGGTCGGGACGGGCTCTGTGATCTGCCCGCAGGCGGTGGTGAGCGATGCCGCTGGGCTCGGTCGGTGCGTGCTGGTGAACTATCACGCTTCGCTGGGCCATGATGCGAAGGCCGGCGAGTACACCGTCTTCTCACCGTATGCCACGCTCGGCGGCGGGGCGATCGTGGAAGAGGATGTGTTCCTGGGTCTGCATGCCACGGTCGGCCCCCGGGTGCGGATCGGGGCGGGCACGAAAGTGAGTGCGAATTCCGCAGCGCTCGTGTCAGTGCCGCGGCAGACGCTCGTCTATGGGGTGCCGGGGCGGAGCGGGCAGCAGGTGATGGTGATGCCGTGATCAACACAGATCGAGTACGACCATCGTGCGTGAAGCACCGGCTCGGGGGCGGCAAAAGTTTCGTCGCGGGGCGAGGATACGCCCAACGCTCCTCAAGCGTTCGCCGACCCCCGAGCCTTCATCGTCCGGGGCGCAAGATTTTCGCCAGAGAAGGGTAATGAACTGCGGGTCATTGTCGGTTGGGCAGTGGGGGTGGTGGGCTGGGCTGGGGGCTGCCGGTGGGTTGTTTGTGAGGCTCGTCGGATATCTTTCGCTCCTCGAAGCCTGGTTCCTGCTCACGCTTCCGCTGCGGATTCGTGAGTTGGTGGCGACCTGCTGGATGCCGGGAGTGCGTGGCTTCACGCTCCTGTGGATTGGCTGGATGGTGGGAGCGGCCGGGGCTGATTTCGCTCATGCGACTCCTTTTCCACTGGCGGCACGGGGATTTTCTCGGGTGTTTTTCCTGGGCTTTGTCTGCCTCTGCCTGGTGCCGCAGTGGCTGGCCCGGCCGCGGCGGCTCGAGGCCTTCGTGGCCGGGGCGCCGATCGCTCATCTCATCGGGCTCAAATACTTCCGTTCCGGCACCGCCACCATCGATGGCATCGAGATCGATGCGGCGGATCTCGGCTGGGAGACCTGGACAAATTATTTTCTGCTGTCGATCGTGATGGCCGTCATTGCGCGGCTGTGGAGGTGGAGCCCGTGGGCATGCGCCGCCCTGACGGCCGCCACCGGTAGTGTCAATCTCATGATGGGATCGCGGTCGGCGGGGCGCCACCCAGATCGTGGCGGCCGCATTGATGCCGTTCTTCATGGGGCGGCGGCTGGAAAAGCGTGGGCTCAGCGCCGGCCGTGTGGTGGCGATCCTTGTCACACTTGTTTGCGGCGGCTTGGCCATCACCATGCTCTACAGCACCCTGGCTGCTGAGGGCGCGCTCGGGGAAAAGGCGCGGGAGAAGTACGAGCGGCAGCGGGCCGCGAAAGGAGGGCTGCTGGTGGGTGGGCGGGCCGAGTTTTTTGTTGGGCTCTCGGCGGCCCTTGACCGGCCACTCCTCGGCTACGGCTCCTGGCCGGCCGACACTGGCGAGGCAGTCGAGCGGGCCGCCAGCCGGTTTGGGCTCGAAATCAGCGATGCTGCTCGCCGCCGCCACCCACACGAGCAGACCCTCATTCCGACCCATTCCGCCGTGGTTGGCGCCTGGGTGGAGCATGGCATCATGGGAGGAATCTTCTGGCTTTCAATGTTGGGGCTTCTTCTTCGCAACACGCCCCGGGCGGTTCGGCTTCTGCCTGACAGCACCGGCCTTGTGATCTTCAACGCGCCCGCCGCCGTGTGGGCAATCTTTTTTTCACCGATCCCGGCCCGGGCCGCCAGCGCCATTGTGCTGGTGCCGCTCCTGGTGATCCAGGTGCGGCATCGGCAGGCTCACGTACACAGCGGAGTGGCATCATGATCCATCAGCGGTCAGAACGTGGCGGTCTCTTTGAAGGCTACCTACCAACAGTCTCGGTGGTCACGCCGAGTTTCAATCAGGCTCCCTATCTGGCCGCCGCGCTGCAGTCGGTGATCGCTCAGCGAGGCGACGTGCATGAATATCTGGTGCTCGATGGTGGCAGTGGCGACGGGTCGCCCGCCATCATCGCCCGGCATGCCACCGGCATTGACCATTGGCGGAGCGAACCGGATGGCGGCCAGGCCGCTGCGATCGCGGCCGGCTTTGCCCGGTGTACGGGAGACATTCTCTGCTGGATTAACTCCGATGACATGCTCGCGGCCGGCGCAGTCCACCGTGTCCGCCACGCCTTTGCCGCTCACCCGGAATGGGATGTCATCACCGGCTACAGCGTGTTTCTCGATGAGCGGGGAGCGGTCACGCAGGTCAACCGGATCGGTGGAGAGTCGCGCTGGTGGCTGAACCTCGGGATTCTCCACGTCTGCCAGCAGACCTGCTTTTTTCGCCGCAGACTCTACGAACGCGTCGGTGGCATCGACACCACATTGCATTGCATGCTCGACACCGAACTCTGGCTGCGGTTTTTTGCCGCGGGAGCCCGGTGGGGCCACATTCCGGCCGTGCTAGGCGGCTTTCGCCTGCATGACCTCATGAAGGGCCGCACCTGGCTCGATCAGTATGCAGATGAACGGCAAGCCGTGGCTGAGCGGTATCCGCTCTATGGCCACAATCGGCTGCAACTGCTCGGTCGGTTGCTGCATGGACTCACCCGCGTGGGAGGAGCATTGATCCAGCTGCCGGGCTGGAACCGGAAGCGTGTTGGGAGACGACTGGCCGACATCCCACCCCACGAGCTCGGTCCGCCATGCATGTGATGCATGTGATGGCGTCACTCTCGCCAGCGGGAGCCGGCGTGTACGAGGCTGTGCTGGGAGCGACGCGGGCCTTCGTGCAGGGCGGCGCGGGGCGGGTGACGATCGTGGGCGCCACCGACAGGGCTGAGTCGTGGCCGCAGGTGCGGCGGGCCTGGGAAGAGGCGGGTGCTGAGGTGATTACAGTGCCCTGGTGGGCGATTGTCTCTTGCGGATCATTCGGTGCGGTGCGTGTCCAGACGAAAGCTCGCTCAGTGGATGCCGTACATGGCCACGGCCTGTGGTGTGGAGCCTCTGTGGCAGCTGCAGCGCTATCCCGGCAACTGGATTGTCCGCTGGTGATCAGCCCCCACGGCATGCTCGAGCGCTGGGCCCGTCGGCATCATGGTCGTCGAAAATGGCTCGCCTGGACGATGGCCGAACGGGCCGCCGTGGGGAGAGCTGATCTGCTTCAGGCGATGAGTGAGCCGGAGACCGCGTCGTGTCGAGCCGCCGGGCTTCTGCAGCCGATTGTCGTGTATCCCGTAGGGATCGAGATCCCGGCTGAAGTATCGAAGCGAGGCACTGAAGGGGAGATGCGGCAGGCAAACGGACTGCAAACCTGCCTGTTCCTTTCCCGCCTTCATCCGGTGAAGGGGCTTTCCATGCTCCTGGAAGCCTGGTCGATCGTGCGGCCCGTGGACTGGCGGCTGGTGATTGCCGGTCCCGACCAGCATGGCTATCGAGCAGCGATGGAGCGGCTGGCAACCCATGTGGGAATCGCGGATCGCGTGGCTTTTGTCGGACCGGTACATGGAGCCGACAAGACAAAACTTCTAGGCGAAGCCGACCTCTTCGTGCTTCCGTCGCATTCGGAAAACTTCGGTGTTGCCATCGCCGAGGCACTCGCTGCCGGGATCCCGGTGATTACGACCATCGGCACCCCCTGGAGCATGCTTCCGGCCCATGCCGCCGGCTGGTGGGTGCCCCCGGATGTGACATCCCTGGCTGCGGCATTGCGGGAGGCGACAAGCTTGCCATCCCCGGCGTTGCGCGAAATGGGGCAATGCGGCAGAGCGTTGGCCCGGGAACGCTGCGACTGGCCGGCGATCGCTGCCACCAGCAGGGACGCCTATCGCTGGCTCCTCGAGGGGGGTACGGCACCATCAGCTATCCGTTTTGCCG
Source organism: Planctomycetota bacterium (assembly GCA_027622795.1). Taxonomy (GTDB): domain Bacteria; phylum Planctomycetota; class Planctomycetia; order Pirellulales; family UBA1268; genus CACORA01. The sequence continues at coordinate 5,331 of JAQBZA010000218.1, forward strand.
AGCAATCTGCATGATGGCACTCCCTCCCTCTGAACTGTTCTATCGTCAGCGATATCGCAACGGCCACTCCTGGCAAAACTGCTTGGGCAGGCTGGCCTGGCATGCCGTCTGGCTCGTCGCATTTCGCCCCTCGCCGACGCCGCTCTTTGCCTGGCGACGTTTCTTGCTGCGACTGTTTGGTGCGCAAATGGCGGCCACCGCCGTTGTCTACCCGACCGCCCGCATCTGGGCACCTTGGAACCTCACGATGCATGACCATGCCTGCCTGGGCCACGCAGTCGACTGCTTCTGCGTGGCGCCGGTGGTGATTGAACCCGATGCGATCGTGAGTGTGCGGTCGTTTCTCTGCACCGCCGGCCATGAAATCCGGCAGCATGGCCGGCCGCTCACAACGGCACCGATTCATATCAGCCGCGGGGCGTTTGTGTTTGCGGAGGCCTT
>JAQBZA010000219.1 GCA_027622795.1 Planctomycetota bacterium
GGGCTCTTGCTGGCTGGGGCGGTGGCGGTTGTCGCCACGACCGATTCCGCTCCGGGCGCCACCGGTCGGATTCTCTCGGCCCTGCTCTCGGGGCTCGTGGTCGGTCTCACGGTGCATGCGATGCTCCTCGGCCACTGGTATCTCAACGCCCCCGGCATGCGGGTCGACGCGCTCAAGCGGATGATCGACTGGGCCCTCTGTGCCTGGGCGGCCCAGTTGGTCGTGGCAATGATCGCCGCGGCGCCGCAGGCCAGTCAGTTGGCCGGGGCAGACCGCGCCACGCTTGCCATCCTTTCCCTGCGGTGGCTGGCCGGCCTCGTCGGGCTGCCGATCCTGCTCTGGATGAGCCGCAAGACGCTCGACATCCCCAACACGCAAAGCGCTACGGGGATTTTGTATGTCGCCTGCCTCGCCGCCATCACGGGCGAACTGGCCGAACAGTTGCTCCGATCGATCGACGTGGCCTAAGATCCGTTTGCCATCCGTCCTCAACCCGAGTGAGTGAAGTCGTTCGCAGAAAGCTCACGAGCCTTCCATTTTGTTCACCGGCAAGAACTCAAAAGTCCCGTATTACGCGCTGAATTTCCTGCGGCTGGCCATGCCGCGAATTTTTTGCCGTCGACATCTCGCGGCCACGCTCGGGAATCTGGATGCCCGCCCAGATCGTGAAGCAATCCACAATCGGGTCGATTACTACAATCGACTCCGCTCCGTCGTGTCCCTCCCTGCCTCGGCGCCTCGGGTTGGTGACCTTCGCCTCGGCCGGAGGCTGACAGTTTACTTCTTTGACACCTACGAATTTACCCGCTGGTTCGATCCGGAACTGCGGTGGGACTACGTGTTCGGCGACGTTACTGAAGTGCCCCCGCACCCAGCAATCGTCAAAAGTCGACCGATCCATGGCGACATCGGCAACTCAGTGGTGCTCAACCTCGAAAAAGTTAGACACTTCATTTTTCTCGAGGACCGCATTCCGTTTACCGCCAAGCAAGATCGGGCAATCTTTCGCGGCAGTATCCGCGGCAAGCCCCATCGGCGCCGGTTCATGGAGATGTATCACGGTCACCCCCTCTGTGAGGCTCACTCGGTGAAGGACGATGGTGAGCAGATGCCGTCGGGTTGGCGGGGATCGCCACGCACGCTCTATGACCACCTCACGTATAAATTCATTGTCACGCTGGAGGGCAACGACGTCGCCAGCAATCTGAAGTGGGTCATGTCATCCAACTCCCTCGCAGTGATGCCGCGGCCAAAATACGAGACCTGGTTCATGGAAGGATCGCTTCTCCCGGATTATCACTATGTTGAAATCAGGTCGGATTACGCTGACTTGGAAGAGAAACTCAATCACTACATGACGCACCCGGCCGAAGCCGAGCAGATTTCACGAAATGCCCATGATTTCATTCGTCAGTTCCAAGACCCATCTCGCGAACGGCTCATCTCGCTCCTCGTGCTGAAGAAGTACTTCGAAAGCACCGGCCAACGTGTGTGCTGAACCCTAGAAGAATCTTGTGATGCGTGTCACCTACGCCTGCCCGACCTGTGGTACCACCGCTACCCGCGACAAGGTGGAGACGTTGTCGGCCCTCATTTGCCCCGCCTGTGAGGCGACGCTTCCCATGCCTGCAGAGGCAGTCGTTCGAGTGAACGCGGGCGGAGCGCCGACGCTCCGCTTGCGACGGTGCCTTGTGTGTCCGAGCGAAGAACTCTTCCGGCGGAAGGACTTCCCGCAGCGACTCGGGGTGGGCATTGTGGTGATCGGACTCGCTGCCAGTTGCGTCGCCTGGGGGATGCGCGAACTGGTGGTCACGTTTTCAATCCTTTTTGGAACAGCATTGCTTGATGTCGTGCTCTATTTCGTAATGCCGGAGTGTCTTTCGTGCTACCGCTGTGCTGCTCGCTATTCAGGAGATGGCATTGTGGAATCGTACGGCACTTTTGATCTTGAAACTCACGAAAAGCATCGGCAAATCGTGGCCCGCACAGAGAGCCTGTCGACCGATCATGCAGGCGGTTCCTCCGCTCGTTGACGGCGCAGCAATTGGTTCGAGAAAGCCCGGCATGGAACAGGATCGCCGCCGAGTCGAGGAGGATCTTCGCGGCATCGTCTCCGGCGACGTGCTCTGCGACGATGCCAGCCGCGGGCTCTATGCCACCGACGGCAGCCTCTTTGAAGTGTGGCCGCTGGCTGTGGTGCGGCCGCGGACGGTGGACGATATCGCAAGCGTCGTTCGCTGGGCGGCCGAGGAACACATCCCCGTGCATGCCCGGGGCGCCGGCTCCAGCGTGGCAGGCCTGTCGCTCGGCCGCGGTGTGGTGATCGACTGCAGCCGCTTCCTGCGGAGGATCGTGGCGACGGGCGACGGCACGGTGCGGGTGCAGGCCGGTGTGGTCGGGGCGGCACTCGAAGACCACCTGGCCCACTTCCACCGCTTGTTTGGCCCCGATCCGGCCAATCGCGGTGTGACCACGGTTGGAGGCATGATCGGCCGCAACACGTCGGGCAGCCGCTTGGCCCGCTTTGGCGACGTGCGGAGCCGCCTGCTCTCCGCCCAGGTCGTACTCAGCGATGGCAGCATTGTGGAGGTAGAACCGTCGCGGCCGCGTTTCACCCAGCCCGACGATGCCGCTCCCGACCGGATGGCCAACCTCGCCGCCGGCGTGGCTGCAATCGTGGCAGCAGGCCGCGAGACGATCGCCGCCGCCTGCCCCTCGACTCGCAGCCTCCATGGCGGCTATCGGCTCGACGGCCTCGAACGAGACGGCCTCGTCGATCTGCCCAAGCTGCTGGCCGGTGCCGAAGGGACGCTCGGCATCATCACGGAGGCCACGCTCGCGACAGCCGAGCATTCCGGCAGCTCGGCCGTGGGGCTCATTCTTTTTGACTCCATCGAGAAGGCGGCCGAGGCGGCGCTGCGGCTGCGGGGGCTCGGCCCCAGTGCCTGCGACCTGTTCGACAAGCGGCACCTCATGCTCGCGCGGAAGGCCAAGGTGGCCTTCGACCTTTTGATTCCGCCGGTGGCCGACGCCGGGCTGCTGGTCGAATTCACTGCTGCCGAACCGCGGCAGTGCCAGGCCAAGCTCGACGAGGCGCTGCGGGTGGCTCAGGGGGCCCGCTGGGGCAGCGGGCGGCTCTCGATCGACGCCCGCCGCGCCGAGGACGCCTTCGATGCGGAGCTGTTTTGGGAGCTGTCTCGCAATCTGCTCTCCACGGTGCACGAGGTGCGGGGCCAGGTGCGGCCGGTCGCCTTCATCGAAGACATCGTGATACCGCCCCCAGCACTGCCCGAGTTTCTGCGGCGGCTGCAGGATGTGCAGCGGCGTGAGGCGGCGACCGCCATGCTCTTCGCGCATGCCAACCACGGCCAGTTGCACGTCCGCACGTTTGCCGATCCCCGGGCCCCCGGCGAGCACGAGCGGCTGGAGCGACTCGCCGATGCGGTCTACGCAGACGTGGTCGCCGTCGGAGGCACGATCGGCGGTGAGCAGGGGCTCGGTCTGTCGCGAACCGGCTTCTTCCAGAAACACTTTCCCGAGTTCGCCGCCGTCTGTAGCGACGTGAAGCGGCTCTTCGATCCCTTCGGCGTGCTCAACCCGGGAAAGATCGTGCCGCCGTTGGAGCCGGAAGACGAGGCGGCTGGACCGCCCGTCGGCTTCCGGCCGGCCCTTCAGGAGCCCGAGACGTCGGCCCTGCCGATCCTGCACTGGCCGGATGGTGGGCTCGTTGATGAGGTCGATGCCTGCAATGGCTGCGGTGCCTGCCGCGGCCAAGGCCCGACCACGCGGATGTGTCCACGCTATCGGGAGAATCCGGCCGAAGAGGCATCGCCCCGGGCGAAGGCCAATTTGATGGCTGCGTTTCTCGCCGGTCGGCTCGATGCGAAGGCACTCGAAGCGGAGGCCGTGCGGACGATCACCGACACCTGCTTCAATTGTCATCAATGCCGCATCGACTGCTCGGCGGCCGTCGATATCCCGGCGATCGTGATGCAGCTCAAGGGGGCACAGGTGGCCGCCAACGGCCTGCGGTGGACGCCATGGATGCTGTCGCGGGCCGACACGCTCTCCGCCTTGGGCGGGGCGGTGCGGCCGCTGGCCAATGCGGCGCTGGCCAATCCGCAGGCCCGCTGGCTGATCGAGAAGCTGCTCGGCGTGGCCCGTGGGCGGAAGCTGCCCCCCTTTGCGGGCAATCAGCTCCTGCGGTGGGCGGCCCGCCGTGGCCTCACGCGGCCATCCCGGCGGAGCGGTCCGCGGGTGCTCTACTTTCTCGACACCTTTGCCCGTCGTCACGACCCGCTGCTCGCCCAGTCCTTCGTGGCGGTGCTGGAGCGGAATGGGATCGGTGTGTTCATCGACCCCCGGCAGGTAGCCGCCGGCATGCCACTGATTTCGGAAGGCGATCTCGACGGGGCCCGCCGACTCGCCCGAACCAATATGCGGGTGTTGGCCGAGGCCGTGCGGCTGGGGTATCGCATCGTCTGCACCGAGCCGGCGGCCGTCACCTGCATTCGGCACGACTATCCGCTGCTCGTCGAGGATGACGACATGCAGCGGGTGATCGACAACACCTGCGACGCCGCCAGCTTTCTCTGGGAACTGCATCGCGAGGGCCGCTTACGGCTCGATCTCAATCCGGTGTCTGGGCGGCTGCTCTATCATGCCCCGTGCCACACCCGGCTGGGCACGGGAACCAGTCATGCCGAACATCTCTTGCGGCTGATTCCCGGGCTCGCGCTCGACGCGACCGATCATGGCTGTTCGGGCATGGCGGGCACTTTTGGCCTCGCGCGGCAGCACTACCGGGCCAGTCTGCGGGCGGGGCTGGGGCTGGTGACGGCGGTGCGTGGCGGCGGGATCGACGCCGGCGCTACCGAGTGTTCCGCCTGCCGGCTACAAATGGAACAAGGCACCAGCAAGCCGACCGTGCACCCGATCAAGCTCCTCGCAAAGTCCTATGGCCTCCTGCTGGGCGGCGGGCCGACCGGTCTCGACACGCTCCTGACAACACCCAGCGGCCGGCTCACCACCAGCACATGACCATGCATCCCCCGGCAGCGACTCCTCCGACGGTTCCGCCGCCGCACCGGCTGCAGGTGAAACTGTTTGCCGGGCTCGCTGCGGCGGCGAACACCCGGCTCTTGGACCTGCCCTGGGGCGGAGGCACGGCGGCCGAGTTAAAGGCAGAGGTGGCGATGGCGGTGCCGGCCGCAGAGGCCCTCGTCGCCAGCAGCGGCGTGGCTGTAGGCAATCGTTATGTCGCCGCCGATGCGATAATCTTGCCTGAGGCCGACGTGGCCCTTATTCCGCCAGTAAGCGGCGGCTAGGAGGGAGCAATGCCAGCTTCGCCACCAAGGCTCGTTCGCACTGCGATCGACGGGCAGCGACTGCTTGCCGAGGTTGCCGGCAGTGCCGCCGGTGCCAACGTGCTCTTTCTGGGGACGACCCGTGGCATGACCGACGGCGTCGCCACCGAAGCCCTGGAGTATGAGGCTCATGAGCCGATGGCGGCTGCAGCGCTGGATAGGTTGCAGGACGAGGCAATGGAGCGGTTTGGCCTGCTCGGCTGCCGCATCGAACACCGGCTGGGAGAGGTCGGCGTGGGTGAAGCGAGCGTGGCGATTGCCACGAGCGCCGCGCATCGGCGAGAAGCCTTCGCGGCGGCGGAGTGGCTGATGGAGCAGATCAAGGCCGACGTGCCGATCTGGAAGTGCGAGGTGACCGCCGATGGATCGCGGGCCTGGGTGCATCCCGACACGACGCCGG
>JAQBZA010000220.1 GCA_027622795.1 Planctomycetota bacterium
GCCCGGCCGTGCTGGAACTGCCGGCCGGGCCGCCACGGGATCGACCGCCGCCCGAGAACTGCCCGGCTCCGCCGTTGGCGGCCGCGTCTCCGCACCGCCGCATCCAGCGAGTGCGAACACCAGCGGCAGTAGAATTCTCAAATCCCGTTTCATGCTCGCAATGGTAGCGAATCCCTGCGGAACGAGCGGCGCTGACCTAATCGCCATCCTGCCGACTCCCGCCGGCGGCTTCCTGGGGCTACCGTACAGATGCGTTCTCAAGGTGGTAGAGCACGCCTCCATCGAGGACGGCCGCACCGGTGGGCCGCACCTCAAACCGCCCCGCAATCTTCCGCAGCCGCGACGAGAAGGCGATGCCTTTGGCATCGGTGAGGGTCACGAGTACGCGATCGGTGATCTTCGGATTGCCACCAAAGCAGCAGTCGCCCTGATCCCGCACGAGGAGAAACTGCGTGATCCCCTGCTGTTGCTTCCCCGGATACATGTAGCCCTTGAGCAGCACGTTGCGACCGCCCATCTCGATAGCTGATTCGGGCACGGCAGTAGGAGGATCCCCAGGCAGCGGTTGCAACATGGCATAGTTGAGTCGCTCAAAGCCGGGTGGCAGTTCGGTCGCGTAGACATACATCTGGTAGCCAAGCCCACCCACGAGCATCGCAGCTGATACCGCACTTGCGGCCAGCGAGATGCCGCGGCCGGTCAGTTCGGCTGGCCGGCGGGCAATCTCGCGGACGGCAACAGTGCCGAGTACGAGACCAAAGAGAGGCACTACCGCCAGCCACCAATCGAGGAAGGCCAACGGCGACAGCAGGGCGAGCGCGGCCGACGCCACCGTCACGCCGCTCAAGGCGCGATAGGAATCGTCCGTCACCGTTTCGCGGGCGAGAAGATCGGCAGAGGCTGGTGATTCAAAAAGACCAGTGGCCATGGAGCGCTCGAACACAGCAGCACAAAGAGATCAGCTTGCGGCCGAGTTTGACCGCAGCATCCTTCTCGCCATCATACCCACCAACACGACGACCACGACCCAAATCAACCACCTAACGGCTGATCCACCTCGGTCGGAGGTGGTTTTTTCCGACGGACCGGCCGCTGGTGGCGCGGCCGGCACAGGCTCCCCAACCTCGTTATCCACAAGGACTGGAGCGACCCGCTTGGCCAGTTCCAGATCGGCCGCCGTAGCCGGCATGAGGCTGTCGGGAGGAGTTCCGGGACCCCCCGGATCGCCCGGGTCAACGTCCGCGGGCTGGCTGGCGGGGGTTGCCGCAGCGATCGCCCCGGCCAGCCCGGCCATCGTTGCGGCCCGCCGGACCGCATCAGGGTCGATCTTCTCGAGTTTCACAAGGGCCTCGGCCGCCTCCGGCAGGGGGCAGGCCCGCATGTAGTTCACAATCGGCTCGCGAACGAAAATATTGTCGGCTGTGGCGGTCTCAAACAGTTCGGTGAGCCGGCCAACGACCGACCAATCCTGCCAACGGGCCAAGTCAGCAACCACGAGGTCGGCGAGTTTGGGCTCTGCAAGCAACAGACGCAGCGACGCGAGGACCCGTTCGCGGGGCACGGTCTCTGATTCCTCACCGAGAAACCGCAGGGCCATGACGGCCGCATATGTTTCGGTGAAGGGCACGTCACGGTCGCCACGCTTGAGAAACAACTCGTCGACGAGGTCGAGCCCCTCCGCCCCAGTGAGTGTCACATGGCAGGCAATCAGCGCATCCAGGCCGCTTCGCACCTCAGCCTCTGACTCATCAAGATCCTTGCCCACAAGGATCCGCTCAATCTCCTTGGCGTCGGCCTTCGTACCGCAGACACCGAGCATCGTGGCGTAGAGCCGCCGTCGATTGGTCTGCACCTTCGGGTCGGTAATCCAGGCGAGCAACTGGGTGGGATCCATGCGGTCTTCGAGCCCCTTCACGTCTTCATAGGGGGCGACGGCAAACTCGTCGTAAGCATCCCGGGCGAGGGGTTCGTCTTGGTCTTCCAAATACTGCTGAAAAAAGGCGAGCCGATCCGGCCCCTTCTCCGGCAGGTCGGCGAGTTTACGAATGTAGACGACTGCCCGCTCGCTCACCGGCACGGGGCTCGACCAGACGAGCTTCGGTGGCTCGACCGCCATCAGCAGGTAGAGCGAGCCGACCGGCTTCTCTTCAAGCAGGATGGTCTCAATTAGTGTCGCGTCAGCGCCCATGTGGCCGCTGGCATCGACAAGTTCACCCCCCTTGAGCACCTCGACCACGGCAAACTTGCCCTTCGGGAGCGGCCCTTCCGCCGTCGGCAAGAGGGCGGAGGCGGGGGGCGGCTCGACGAGCCTGGCGATCACAGCCGCCTCGCTCTGCGCGATCTCCTGTGCGAAGGTCAGCGACACCGCCGAACAAAATGGACACGCCCGCGCCACCGTGGGCACGACTGCCAGACAGACCACCGCCGCAATCTGCAGAAATTTCCTCATGGAACTCAGTCTATCCGCTGCCGGCACCGAAGGGGATCTCAATCTGCATGACCAGAACTCCTAGGCTTTCGAATGGGAACACGGGTCACCTGCAAATGCTCGACTTGAGACCACCGTAAAGTTATTGCCCTTGAGGCGGGGCGGCCAACTGGCTTGGCTTGATTTTCCTCCTGGTCCACCTCCGCAGCCATGGCTGGAGGAGGACCGTGCAGACAACCATGATCGCCCCGAGGTAAAAACGGGAAGTCAGTTCTGAGTATTCCTGAAAAAATACGGCAGCAAGGAGGATGGCATAAATTGGCTCCAGATTGAGGAGGAGTTGCGTGCGAAAAGCGCTGACATAGCGGAGTGATCGTAGCCACAAGACGAATGGCAGGAGGGTACACGCGGCCGCAAGGATGAGGAGCAGTGCGGTATCGCGGCTATCCGGGATCGGCATTCCCCAAAATGCCGTCGGCACGGCCAGCATTACCGCTCCCGCCGCCATCTCCACGCCAGTGACGGCAAATGCGTTGTCTGACGATGCATACCGCTTATTGAGAATCGCAAAAACCGCGCTCAGGAATGCCGCGATGATTCCAGCCACGATGCCGAGGTGCATCTCGATCGGCACGCCACCGACGATGAGGCTGACGCCGGGCACCACCAGCATTCCCGAAAGCAACTCGCTTCGTTCATGCGGCCTCCCAAAGACGATAGGCTCGATGACTGCCGCGAAGATGGATCCCAGCCCGAGGCAGGCCACAGCCACCGATGCGTTGGCAAGCTTTATCGATCCGTAAAATGCAAGCCAGTGCGTCGCAACCACGCAGCCGATACCGGCATACACCCATGCCATCCGTATCGACATTTTGTGCAGACCAGCCCACGTGCTAGGGATGAGAGCGAGCATCAGCGTCACCAACGTCATCCGCCACACCACAAGAGCGTCGGCTGGGAGGGTGATCAGCCTGCCGAGAATGGCGGTGAAACCCCACAGGAGTACACAGCCATGGAGTTGGAGATAGGCCCCGCTTTCTTTGGTGGTGAATGGGTTCACGAGAGGAATTTCGCACCAGGCCCCATCATGAGTCTGGGGGCGCAGATCACCCGCCGTGCAACCACTTGGCCACATCGGTGCGGTAGGCCGCGATAGCGGGAATGAGCGCGGCGGCGATCGCCAGCGCGACGAGAAACGGCACGAGCAGGGCCTCGGCCCAGGAGCCCGAGAAAAGAGTGGCTGACACGCCGGCGTTGGTGGTGATCCAGGGCCCGATCACGGCCACGATTCCATGGCCCAGCGCCCAGCCGGCCAGGCCACCAAAGCCCGCCAGCAGGATCGCCTCAAAGAGCACGGTCGCCAGCACATGCGCCCGCCGTGCTCCGAGGGCCCGCATCACGGCCACATCGCGGCTCCGCTCGAGTGACGACCCCACCATGCTCACAAGAATCCCGATCGCCGACACGATCACCACGAGCGTGGTGACCAGCAGCAGGAGGAGTTCGAGCGGCTTCACAAACAGATCGAGCAGCTGACGGATCTCAGCGATCGGCAGCGCCGCCTGCCCCTCGCGGCCTTCGTTGATCGTCGTTCGCAGCCCCATGCTCGTAAGCTCCGGTGGTAGGCCCGGCAGCGATGCCGTCTCCAGCAGGATCGCCGTCACCTCCCGCTGGGCGTAAGGGAGCGGCTCCGGCTGGCCATCCCCCCGCGGCGGGCTTCCCGGCGCATCACCGGCATCTTCGGTGCTGCTCTCCTCGGCGACCGCTCCCTCCGGCAGCGGCTTCGCATGCCCCTCCTGCAGATAAAACCCTTCCATGTTCACAAACACACCGCGATCGATCGGAGTGTCGGTGCGGGCAACAATGCCGCGGACATAAAACGGATCGTGCACCGCGCCGTCGTCGGCCCCGTGGGTCGGCGCGAACGGGTCGCCCACCTTCAGCCCGAGCGTGCGGGCCACTGCCGCGCCGATGACGCCACCAAAGAAATCGTCGTCGGTGAAATTCTCTCCCGAGGCAAACCGGTAGGGCTCGCCGTTGCCCCGCTTGAGCCGGTTGAAAAATGCGGCATTCGTGCCGACCACGCGGTGGCTACGGTAGTAGTCGCCCATGCAGATCGGCACGGCCGTGGCGGTGCTGGCGGCGAATCGCCCGTCCTCACCGTCCGACCGCTCGGCCGCCGGCAGAAACTCTTGGTAGAAGTTCCAGGAAATGTTTTCGATCGGCCTGCTGATGAAGTAGACGCTGTTCAAGACCAGCTGCAGGGGGCTCCCCTTTGCCCCCACGATCATGTTGTAGCCAAGGCCGGAGCCCGACTCGAAGGCCTGCTTGACGAGCCCACCGGTCACGAGCGTGGCCACCACAAGCGCCACTCCGAGGGCCAGCGAAAGGGCGGTGAGGCCACTGGTGAGGGCCCGCTGCCGGATGTTGCGCCAGGCGATGCCGAGGAGCGTCATGCCGAGGCCCCCGCCCGCGCCGCGCGGTTGAAGTCTTCGAGCCGCACCCGCCGCGGAAACTGGCCGGCCACCTCGGGGGCATGGGTGACCACGAGCAAGGCCACATCGTGCTCGGCGCACGTGTTCTTCAAGAGATCGATCACCTGCTGCTGATGGGCCGGATCGATGCTGGCCGTCGGCTCATCGGCGAGGATCACCCGCGGCTTGTTGGCCAGCGCCCGCGCCACCGCCACCCGCTGCTGCTGACCGATCGAGAGTTCGGCCGGCTTGTGGTGGAGGCGGTCGGCGAGGCCCACGGCGGCAAGGAGGTCGGTGGCTCGCCAGCGGTCGGCCTTGCCGGAGCCAAACGACATCGCCACGAGCACGTTTTCCAGCGCCGTGAATCCGGGCAGCAGGTTGAACTGCTGAAACACGAGGCCCAGCTTGTCGGCCCGCACCCGATCGCGGCGGGCCTCGGGCAGCCGGGTGAGGTCGACCCCGTCGATCACCACGCTGCCGGCATCGGGCCGCATGATCCCGGAGATCACGTGGAGCAGCGTCGACTTGCCGGAGCCGCTTTGCCCTTCGAGGGCGCACTGCTCGCCGGCCGCCATCGTGAATGATTCGATGTCGAGCACGGGCACCGCCTCCCCGCCGGGGAGGGCGAATCGTTTCCGAACATGTTCGAGGTGGATGACGGGGGCGGCCATGAGCGGTTCTCGGGAGCGGATGCCCTCAAGGATAGACGAATCCGGGAGATTCGGCGGGCCGATTGAGTGGGCCGCGCGTCGCACGGTATATTCCGTCGCCCACCGGAGGCCGGCTGCCCGCTGCGTCGCGGCGCCGTCCGGCTCCCGCCCGTCCCGCCCCCGGAGATT
>JAQBZA010000221.1 GCA_027622795.1 Planctomycetota bacterium
CGATCTGGTAGGCCCAGTTGACACTGGACACCGGGGCATCCAGGGCAGCGGCCAGCGGTTTATTGAAGACGCTAAAGCCATACACTTGGCCGATGCACAGGTGCACGGCGATGGCAGTCGGCGGCACGCACCAGCGGGAAAAACCTTGGCCGGCGACAGTGGCTTCTCGGGAAAGGCACGGCATGGGATGGGTTGTAGGGCAGAGCGGCCTCCCCCGACAAGAAGCAGCCACCGACTGCCCAGATCTTCCCGACCAGCGAGTCGCTTACGAAAGTGCCCTTGACCATCTATCCTTTGCAGTGGGGGGATGCCATGTCGCAGGCTGAAGCCAACGGTACACACTCCTTCGTCCAGGCTGCAGGTGGCCAAGGTGCACCTGTTGCAGGCGCGTGCGTGCTGGCCCTTCTTGGGCTGGCCGGGAACTACTTCAGCCTGCCTCTGTTTTTCGGCATCGACCTGGTTTTCGGATCCATTGCGACGTTCGTGGGGATTCGGTTACTTGGCCGACGCCTCGGTGTGCTGGTAGCGATTCCAAGCGCGCTCTACACGATCGTGCTGTGGGATCAGCCGTATTCGGCCATCATCCTGCTGTGTGAAGCTACCTTTGTGGCGCTGCTGGCGCCCCGATTCCGCTATCTGGCGTTGGCCGACGCGGCCTTTTGGCTCGCTCTGGGCGGCCCCCTTCTCATGGCGTTGTTCTGGATCTTTCTTGGCCTGCCCATTTCGGTGAGCGGACTGGTCGCCCTCAAGCAGTTTGTCAATGGCATACTCAATGCATCGCTGGCATCGCTGATCCTCATTGGCCTCCCGATGTTCAGCAAACGCCGCGATGTGTTGTTCTCCGAACTGCTGTTCACCATCCTCGTGCTCGTCATCCTCGTGCCCGGGGTAGTACTCGTTTCCATCGATACCAGGTTGAGCAAACTCGACCTGGAGGATTCGATTGGAGACAAACTCCAAACCACTGCGGCGTTTGTGAAATCAGAACTCCGCTACGCGAAGGCGGCATCGGTAGCCGGCGACCAAGACGCCACAGCCCAAGCCGCACTCGATCGCCTGCCATTGGAAAAGGACATTGGCATCCGGTACGTAGCGAATAATGGCCGCACGATCGCCACGATTGGAAATCCCGACCTGTCGTCCTCAGGCACCACGCTCCGTGGGAACGGTGGACTTGAGATCTGGCTGCCGGAGCGGGCTGACGCGCCCACGCTCATTTGGTGGAAACGAGCCAAGTATGTCCTGCGGTCGGATGCAACCGACCTCATGCAGGGAAGTGCCTTGGTCACCACCGCTCAGGCGGAGCCTCTGATCATGCGACTGCAGGAACGGAATCGACGCTCCTTTCTTATCCTCGGTGGCCTGACTGTCGTGACGATCCTGCTGGCGGTGCTCGCCACTCACATTCTGGCCCGCCCCCTGCAAGACCTTGGGCTTGCAAGTAGTCGCCTTGCCGAAGACATCGAGAAAAAAACCCCCGTCGATATTCCCGATAGTTGGATCCGTGAGACAAATGCTTTGGCCGAGAAGTTCAGAAACATGGCCTGCGCCTTGGTGAAAAGCTACAGCGCCATCGAGAAAGAGAAGGAGGTGAGCGACGATCTCCTGCACAACATTCTGCCTCGGGAAATCGCGAAAGAAATCAAGGAACGCGGAGCGACCGCTGCCAAGCACTTTGACGCAGTGACCGTGTTGTTCACGGACTTCAAGGGCTTCACGCAAATCGCCGAGAAGCTTTCACCATCTGAGCTGGTGGCGGAAATCCATACGTGCTTCATCGAATTTGATGCAATCGTCACTCGACACGGACTTGAAAAAATCAAGACGATCGGAGACGCCTATATGTGCGCAGGTGGAATTCCGGTGCCCAATCACTCCCATGCTCGCGATGCGGTGTCCGCAGCACTGGAGATTCGCGATTTTATGCTTCGCTATCAGCGATCGCGAGCGGCGAGTGGCCACGACGGCTTTGAAATACGAATCGGTATTCACACGGGCCCTGTGATTGCCGGGATCGTGGGCAAGAAGAAGTTTGCCTATGACATCTGGGGCGATACGGTCAACACGGCTTCTCGCATTGAGTCAAGCGGCGAAGCCGGCTTTGTAAACATCAGCGAGGCAACCTACCAACGCGTGCGCGATGATTTTCATTGTGTGCATCGCGGACAAATCGCAGCGAAAGGAAAGGGGCTGATGGATATGTATTTCGTCAAAAGCCACTCCAACCAGCGGTAGCCAACCACCGTCTGCACCACGTTCACTCCGACGACGATCAGGACCCCCACTCGCCGCGCGACGGCCTTGCCTGGTCGCACGCCGGCTGGCTCTTTCGCAGAGCCCCCGGCCGGCGTACCTATGCCCACTTTGACAAACACTCCCACGACATTCTGGCCGACGACTACTACCGCTGGCACGAGCGGCATCTCCTGGCGATCGTGTGGATCTGGAAAGGCTTGGCTTGGCCACCAGCGTGATTCGGCCTCGCCACCTCCGCAGTCTCGGTCGTGAGCTTCAAGGACGACAATCAGCCGGGTCGTGAGCGTCAGGATCGCCCGGGGGTGTGTCCGGCCGCTTTTGCTTGTAGGCTGATGTGTGCCTCGAGGGCCTGACGCGATGATGATCCCGGTCATCTCGGACACGAATCCCGTTGATGGTGACACCGGCATCCGGCCGGTCGGGATCCGCGCCGAGTTTTTTGACTTTCATGATCGTTCGCGGGGAAGCCTCCTGCCGGCCGAGATCCGTGGAGCGATCGATCGAGGCCGGTTTGTCTGGCTCGATGTCGACGTGGCCTTGATCGAGAAAGGCTCCATCGAGGCGACCTTGCCCCCGCACGTGTGCCCGGGAGTGGACTTCCGCCAACTGATCAATGACCACGCCAAGCGGCGGTCACCGTCGCCCGACGCCCTGCGACGGACGGATCGGGTTCTCCAGCTCACGTTCTTAGGCGGGGCCACCTGCGCCCCAGATGATCCCGGTGAACGGCTTGACGTGGTCATCGGCGAAGGGTTTCTGGTCACGGTCCATTGGGGGCCCAACGAAGTGCTCGAGGCCGTTCACCGCCACTATGGGCACGACTTCGAGCAGCATGCCGCCACCCCGAGTTTTCTTCTCTACGAACTCTGCAACGAGCAGGTGGAGCAGTTTCTTGCCGTCAAGACACGGCTCGAAGACGAGGTGGAGGACACCCGCCGCTCGCTGGCCGACGAGGTGGATCAGCCGGCCTTCGCAGCGGTCGCCTCGGTATCGGGAAAGCTCCTCACGCTCCGCCGACGCGCGTTGCCGGTGCGGCGGGCGCTCGAAGAGCTTACGTCTCGAAAAACCGTGCTGGTGAGCGAGGCGACACTCACCTATCTCACGGGCATGATCCATTCGCTCGAGCGGCTCTTGTCGGACATCGCCGCCGATCGAGAGATCCTCGAAACCGCCCTCAATCTCTCGCTGACGGTGATGTCGCACCGTACCAACCAGACGATGAATCGCCTGGCTGTCGTGAGCACAATTTTTCTGCCGCTGACCTTCATCTGCGGGGTCTACGGGATGAACTTCGAGGCGATGCCGGAAGTCGACTGGGCCCATGGCTATATCTACTTCTGGATCCTCTCCGCCTGCATCACGGCGGGGGGGTTCGTGTTCCTCCGCCGCACGAGGCTGCTGTAACGCCGCCCAGTGTACCGACCGCACGTGCTTGCCGACCTCGACACTCGGGCCCACGCTGGAAAGTTCACCCGTAGCGGAGCAGGAGTTCCTGGGCTTCGACGGGCGTGCCGGGCGGCACGAGCACTTCAGCGATCGTGTCTTCACGCGGGCCGTCCGCACCGTGGCATGGAATGCCGTTAGAGGCTGTGGATGTCGATCACGGGCAGCTCTTCGGGCGACGCCTGAAAGATTGCCCGGTCGAAAGTGGACCTGCACGACCTCTCCCCAGTCGGTGGGCGGGCTGCGGGCGGGAGAGACTGGCGGAGGCTCGAGCGGTTCGTCCAGATGCGTGAGGACCTTCCGGATCGACCCCGGCTTGGGTGTAACGCGATCAGCCGGATGTCGCCGCCGTACCCAAGGGCACTCGAGCGAAAACTCCTCTCCCACCCGCGCCATGAGTTTCGCGTTGAGCGTCGGGAGGTGTCGTGAGATCGCGGTTGGTCGCATGAGTCGCAGCAGTCGCCGGGGGCATCTCCGCCCGCCGCATGTCCGCCGACCGCATCCCCACCGGTCGCGGCATCACGCCGCTTGCCGACATTCGCGATGGTGAGGGCGGTGACGGCAGGCCTGAGCTTGTGATTCGGGAATGAGCCGGGGCAGGCGGCGTCGTAGTTCGCCCGCGGGCTGCTCGGGGGGATGTTCGCCTGCTACGTCGCGGGCCTCGGGCTGCTCGTCGCCGCCCGGCTCCTGTAGGGCTGGGCCGTGGTTGGCAGCCGCGGCGATGCGAGCCTTCGGGCCGGACGCTACAGGTCGTACGAGACCCCCGGCCGGACGAGCGCCACGCGGGGCTCGCCGAGCGCGGCCAGTTCGCGGCCGATGGCGTCGGCATGGCCCACCTTGCCGTGGACGGCGAACACCCGCACCTCCGCGGGCAGCCGGGCGAGTTGGCCGGCGAAGGTCGCCGGGCAGAGGTGGCCGGTCCGGGTGGCGAGCTCCCGGAGCGAGTTCGGAAAGCTGCACTCCAGGAACACGCCGCGGAGCGTCGGCCGCCGGGCCAGTTCTTGCCACAAGAGCTCCGTCGGGCCGGTGTCGGCAGCGAAGGCGACGCACGAGCTGCCGTCGTCGACCACCATCGCGAGCGTCTCGCAGGAGTGCGACACGGGCACCGGCGTGATCCGGCAGCCGGCCCGTTCGACCGTCGCGAGCGGCTCCAGCCGCGTGCCCGTCACGAAGGCGTCGTCCCGCGTCGAGAGCCGGAAGAAGTCGGGCCAGGTCCGGTCGTTGAACAGGTCGCCGCGGACCTGGGCGAGCGTGTCGGCCGAGGCCAGCACCTCCAGGCAGTCGGGGCCGGGGGTGTAGGTGTTCTCCACGAGCAGCGGCAGGCTGGCCACGTGGTCGAGGTGGGCGTGGGTGAGGAACACGTGCCGCACCCGCCGCTGCAGCTCCAGATCGGCCTGGAGACCGACCGAGCCGGCGTCGATGGCGATCGCGTCGCCCACCAGATAGCTGGAGAGGAACTGGGGTTCCCCGCCCGGTTCACCGCATGCCGACGGCAGCAGTCGCACGTGCATCGCCCTCTCCGCAGCCCTGGTGATCCGCCGGCTCGACAGTCCAGTATAGTACAGGGTCGCCCGTCGCCCGTCGCCCGTCGCTCGCCGCATGCCCACCCCTGCCGCCGCCACCGAGCCCCGTCACCGCGTGCTCGTCGTCGACGACGTGCAGCTGATCGGCACGATGGTGCAGCGGATGCTCGCCGCCGAGCCGGACATGGAGCTGCATTTCCGGCGGACCGGCGCGGCCGCGCTCGAGGCCGCCGCCAGCCTCCGGCCTACCGTGATCCTCCAGGATCTCGTGATGCCCGACGTCACTGGGGCCGAGATGGTCGGCCGGTATCGCGCTCTGCCGGAGACCGCGCTCGTGCCCGTGATCGTGCTGTCGGCCGTCGAGGAGCCGGCCACCAAGGCCGAACTGCTCTCCGGCGGCGCCAGCGACTACGTCGTCAAGCTGCCCGACCGCGTCGAGCTCGCGGCCCGCGTGCGGCTGCATTCGGAAGCCCACGCGCGGCTGCTCGAGCGGAACGCCGCCTTCGCCGCGCTCGA
>JAQBZA010000222.1 GCA_027622795.1 Planctomycetota bacterium
CGGCGGGGAGGGGGTGCTGACGATCGCCGACAACGGCTGCGGCATGAGCGAAGAGGTGCTGGAACACCTCTTCGAACCGTTCTTCACCCGGCGCAAGGCAGGGCAGGGCACCGGCCTGGGGCTGTCGATCGTGCATCGGATCGTGGCCGATCACGGGGGCCGCATCGAGGCATCGAGTGCCGGCGAGGGCCAAGGGTCGACCTTTCGCGTCATGCTGCCACTGGCGGAGGTCGGTGGCCCGCCGGCCGCCGGCCGCGATGCAGCGAGCCGCCAGCCCACCACGCGAGACACACCCCAGGAGGTGCATCATCACAGTGAAGCAGCCTAGGACCATGCGGATTTTGTTTGCCGATGACGAGACGTCGATCCAGGAACTGATGCGGATCGAACTGCCTCGTCTCGGCTACGAGGCCACGGTCTGCCCCGATGGCCGGACGGCCCTGGCCGCTCTCGAGCGGACCGCCTACGACTGCGTGGTCGTGGATCTCGACATGCCCGGTGTCGGCGGGCTCGAGGTGATCGCCCGTGTGCGGGAGACATCGCCCGACACCGAGACGGTGATCATCACCGGCAAGTCGTCGCTGGAAAGCGCCGTCACAGCCGTGCGACAAGGAGTGTTTGATTATCTCACCAAGCCCTGCAAGCTGGCCGAGATCCAGGCTGTGCTCGAGCGGGTGCGGAAGAAGCGGGAGCTCACCGCCCGACTGCGGGCGCTCGAAAGTCGGGTGAGACGGGCCGAGGGATCGGGGCGAATGGTAGGCGATTCGGTGGCGCTCAACCAGGTCCGCCGGCTGGTCGACCGCGTGGCCGGCAGTGAGTCCAACGTGCTGATTCGCGGCGAGACGGGCACCGGCAAGGAACTCGTTGCCCGTGCTATCCACGAGGCCAGCCCACGCGCCAACCGGCCGCTGGTGGCGGTCAACTGCGGGTCACTCCCGGAGCATCTCGTGGAAAGCGAACTCTTCGGCCATCGCAAGGGAGCCTTCACCGGCGCTGACGAGCACCGGGCCGGGCTGTTTGAGGTGGCCGACGGAGGCACGCTGTTTCTTGACGAAATCGGCGAACTTCCCAAGCCACTTCAGCCCCGCCTCCTGCGGGCGCTTGAGAGTGGCGAAATCCGTCGGGTCGGCGAGAACCAATCGCACACGGTTGATGTGCGAGTCGTCTGCGCCACGCATCGCTCCTTGGAGGAGATGGCTGCGGCTGGTGACTTTCGCGACGACCTGCTGTTTCGGATCAACACGTTCGAGATCATGCTCCCGCCGCTCCGCGAACGGCGGGAAGACATCCCCGAACTGGTGCAGCATTTTGTGCGACATGCGCGGCCGCAGACGCCGGCTGCGGCCACAGTCGCCAGTGACGAGGTGCTGGCGATCCTGGCCGCCCATCACTGGCCCGGCAATGTTCGCGAGCTGGCCAACGTGGTCGAGCACGCGCTTGTGCTCTGCGACGATCTGCCCCTCCAGGTGGATCACCTACCGGCGCGTTTTGGCGCGGTGGCAGCGGCCCCTGCCACTGCGGGGAGGTCGATAAACCAGCCTCCGGCGGAGCCTCAGCCGTCTGCGCGGCCGGAGAGCCTCCGTGAGTTGGAGATGCGGGCGATTCTTGAAGGACTCGAGCGGAATAATGGCAACAAGGCCCGCACCGCTGAGGAGCTCGGTATCAGTCTGAAGACACTCTACAACAAACTGCATCAACTGCAGGAAGCAAAGTAAACATCAAACCTTTTGGAAGACCTTGCAATGCACTACGTCTTGCGGATGACACCAGCGAGAATGCCAAGCACTTTCGCAGACTTTACGTAAATCGGCCGCATCGAGCTGTTGGCAGGCTGGAGCCGAATTCGGTCTCGCTCAGGGAACCACTGCTTGAGCGTTGCTTCACCATCTTCCGTTTGAGCAACCACGATATCGCCAGAGTGGGCCGAATGCTTCTTCTGGATCACCACCCAATCGCCATCGGCAATTTGTGCGTCGATCATAGAATCGCCCATCACTTTGAGAACAAAGTGGTTGTCACGATTGAACAGACTTTCGAAGTCAACTCGATCGGTTATTTCTTCGGCCGGCCGCAGCGTGCCCGCAGCCACCCACCCAGCCATCGGTAGGCCACGGAGATGGGCCGGTTCATTGACCAGTTCGATAGCCCGCGACATGTTTTTGCCGCGAGTAATCATGTTCTTGCGCTCCAGTGCCTTGAGGTGACAGACAACACCGTTTGGTGACTTAATTTTGAAGGCCTGCCCAATCTCGCGCACGGTGGGCCCATAGCCACGGGAATGGATTTTGTCGCGAATAAACGCGTAGATCTCCAACTGGCGTTCGGTTGGTGCGCCTTCGGCATCATCACTATCGCTCCGCGCTAAACCGAAGAGGCTATTTGAGCCGGGCAATTGTGTCTTTCCTCTGCGCGACGCGTGGCGTCGCCCCGGCACCTTCGTGCCGCGGGCAGTTGAACGATTGGGAGGAGCCTTCCGTTTTGCGATGGTCTTGGGCATGGGAGACAACATTCCTGTATGGTGGGCGAAACTCACAATAAGCACAGCCGACTCGAGTTGGCTGGACGTCGGTATCTTACTATACAGCAGTTCATTTTCAAGTAGAATCCCCCGGTTTTTTTGGCCGGCGGGTAAATTGGTCGCTGGGCAGGCATTCTCGAGGAGCGAAAAAGCATTATGAAAAGCCTCATTCGTTTTTTGATGGTGGTGGGGTTCGCGAGTGTGCACCTTGCGGGGTGGAGCGGCGCCGCGGAGGTCGAAAAAAAGCCGGGCCGAATGATCGCCCGGATTGCGATCTCTGGATCGATCCCGGAGGGAGTCGGGCAGGAAGGGATGTTGGTTGACGTGTCGCCCCGACTCCATCGGATCGTGGAACGCCTGGACGAGGCCGCGAACGACTCTCGCGTCAAGGGCCTTCTTCTAACAATTGAGAGCCCCGACCTCGGTCGCGGTCGGATGGAGGAGATCGCGGCGGCCATCAGCCGGGTTCAGAAGGTGGGCAAGCCCGTCACCGCCCACTTGGTGAGTGGAGGGCCAGTGGCCTACTGCCTGGCCGCTACATGCAACTCCGTTTCTATGCCCCCCGCGGCGACGCTGGAAATCACCGGTGTGCGGATGGAGGTGACATTCTTCAAGGCGATGCTCGACACCCTGGGGGTTGATGCCGAGATTCTGCAGGTGGGTGAATTTAAGGGGGCCGGCGAGCCACTGACCCGAACAGGCATGAGCCCGCAGTTGCGGGCTCAGTATGAGGAGTTTGTTGGCGATCTCTATCGGCAACTCGTGGAACGGGTGGCCGCTACCCGTGAACTTGCGGTGGAGCGGGCTCAGGAACTCGTCGACGTCGGTGTGTTTACTCCAGAAGCCGCGCAGGACGCGGGGTTGATTGATGCCGTGGCCTACGAAGACGAGGCGATCAGCGGCTTGGCCTCACGACTCGATATCGAAGATCCAAAGGTGGATCATAACTATGCCGCCAAGGAGGTTGACAACGACTTTTCCGGGATCGGGGGCATGGTGAAGCTCGTCGAGATGTTTTCTGGTGGCGGCAAGAAGTCGACCAAGGCCCGCGATAAGCGAGTGGCGATTGTGTATCTCAGCGGAGAGATTCAGGAAGGGAAGGGCGCCGAAGGCCTCTTGGGAGGTGGAAGCGGCAGTTCTGACAAGGTGATCAAGGCGATCCGCCAGGCGGCGGACGACTCGAGCGTGGCGGCAATTGTGCTTCGTATCGATTCACCAGGCGGCTCCGCACTGGCCAGCGACCTGATCTGGCGGGAAGCTGAGCGGACCCACAAGCCCGTGGTTGCCAGCCTGTCTGACACGGCCGCCAGCGGCGGCTACTACGTGGCGGTGGCGGCTGATCGGATCGTCGCGGCGCCGGGTACGCTCACCGGCTCGATCGGGGTGGTCGGGGGGAAGATTGCCGTTGGCGAGGCGCTCAGCAAGGTGGGCGTGCATACCGATGTGGTGAGCAAAGGCCGGAACGCCGGCTGGCTTTCGATGCAGACTCCCTTTACCGAGCATGAGCGGGAGGCCTTCCTCTCCACGATGAAGGACGTCTACCGACTGTTCACATCGAAGGTGGCCGACGGCCGTCGGCTCGACAGCGAAAAGCTGAAGACGCTCGCCGAGGGCCGTGTGTTCACCGGTCGGATGGCCAAGGAACTCGGACTCGTCGACAGGTTGGGAACGCTCGATGATGCCATCGACGAGGCCCGGCAGTTGGCCGGTCTCGCGGCCGGAGAAAAGCTCGAGCGGTTGCTCCTCCCAGAGCCCCGGGGCCTGTTTGAAGACCTGTTTGGTCAGGCGGGCAACGCGGCGCCGCCGGTGGCCAAGGCGGCCGTGCTCACTTTCCTCACCGGCCTGTCGGGAGTAGACGAATTCCTGGAGCACCTCCATGCCCTCGCGCTGGTCACGTCCGGCCGGCCGCTGATGATGCTGCCGGCCAAGATCAGCGTGCGATAAGCGGCACGCCATGGCCTGGATCCAGCGTGAGATCGAATTGCGGCCGCGGCGGCGCGGGTTTCACCTCATCACCACGGAGGTGTTGGAGGCGGTGCCCGAGATCGGCCGCCTGCAGGTGGGGCTGATGCATATCTTCATCCGCCACACGTCGGCGAGCCTTTCGGTCAACGAGAATGCCGACCCCGACGTGCCGGTCGATCTGGAGATGGCATTGGATCGCGTTGCCCCGGAGACCCTTCCCTACGTGCATACCTGCGAAGGCCCTGACGACATGCCGGCCCATGTGAAGGCCTCGCTGCTAGGCAGTTCGGTGAGCCTCCCGATCCGTGATGGCCACCCTTGCCTCGGCACCTGGCAGGGGATCTATCTCTGTGAGCACCGAATCACTGGCGGCCCCCGCCGGATCGTGATCACGCTCCACGGCGAGGAGGGTTGCTGCTAGTCTTCACGCTATCGCAGTTCTTCGCGATCCCGCCCGGTGCTTGCTTGAGACTGCCGGAAGAAGACAGAACTCCGTCGCCAGTCCTGATCAACGGAGCTAAGATTGGGATATGGACACGATGCTTGAAATCGCGAAACGAGTGGATGACTTCATGATGGAACGGTCACCAGTCCACGACACCATGCGAAGGCTTGCCCAGACGCTAGGAGACCTTGGAATTCCTTTCGCGATTGCCGGAGCAATGGCCGCCAATGCGCATGGCCATCGAAGAACGACGGCCGACGTGGATGTCCTGCTGCGACGAGAAGATCTTGTTCGATTTAAAGACCGATGGATTGGTCGTGGATGGCAGGATCTTTTTGAAGGATCAAAGGGTTTTCAAGACACGTTGAATGGGGTCAAAGTCGATGTGCTGATTGTGGGCGATTATCCAGGCGATGGGAGGCCCAAGCCAGTGTCGTTTCCAGCCCCGGAATCAGTGTGGGAAGTTCATGACGAACGTGTACCCTACGTCAATCTTTCGTCACTGCTCGAACTGAAGATCGCCAGCGGAATGACGGCTGCCCATCGACTTCAAGACCTGGCAGATGCAATCCAGTTGATCCGCGTAAACGCTCTGCCCCAGAACTACGCAGCACAACTTAATCCGTTCGTCCGAGCCAAGTTCGATGAACTCTGGCGCGCCGCCCAAGTCTCGGAAGACTATTGAACTGGCAGGCCGTCAGGCTCGCCTGGAGGGCGAGCTATCGCAGGTCGAGGCAAACCTTGGCTTTGCCTCCGACCTGCCAAGCCTGCAGGGGCCATGGATGGGCTACCCTTCGC
>JAQBZA010000223.1 GCA_027622795.1 Planctomycetota bacterium
GGCGGTTGCGGCTGTTCGGCCTGATTCGTATCGACGTCAAGTGGGGCAAGCTCGAAAGTCGGATCCAGTTGGAGGGCATCATCGTTGACGTCGCGTCGATGATCGTTGCCAAAAGCCAGCAGGAGCGGCGGAGGCCGCAGCGGCGGGTTGTCCTGGCTGACCAGAATGGCAAGCGCAATGGCGACCATCAGATGAGCCAGAATGCTGACGTAGCCGGAGCGCACGACCGGATGGCCAACGATGCGGTCAATCAGTGGTGGTGGGGCGGGCGACATGGAGGTCTGAACGGACAGAAAGCACGACGCGAGGAAACTCTGCCGATCCTGCGGATTCTGCCGGCAGGAGGCACAAGCGGGCTCGCTTTCCACCATACTCAGATCGGCTGCTGCATGCTCGGCAGTCGAGTGGCGGCCAAAATGGTCCGGTTTTCCCGGCGTCGACGGCAACGTCACTCGACGAAATCGTCGGTTTCCTTCCCGGTGTCTTGATAGAGCGGGAGGCCATGTTTGAAGTAGACCTCCAGCGTCATTGTGGCCATGGAGGTCACGTAGATCCGACCACCAACATGCGGCGCGTGCCCGGTGTTGAAGCCCTCGTAGTAACTGCCAGCTTGATGGCCATCCGTGAACTGGGCTTTGATCAGCATCTGTGACATTTTCCGCTGCCAGTCATC
This sequence comes from Planctomycetota bacterium, assembly GCA_027622795.1. Lineage (GTDB taxonomy): Bacteria > Planctomycetota > Planctomycetia > Pirellulales > UBA1268 > CACORA01. Next base: position 674 of record JAQBZA010000223.1, read on the forward strand.
CCATTCTTTGGGCAGTTGTTGCTTCACGTGATAGAGAACTTGTGTGGCGTAATAGGACGTGTACATGTCCTTTGAGGGACCACCCTTCGCCAATTTCTTGGCACCCCGCAGCAGCGCCTCGTTGGTCTTCTTCCATTCCGTGAACATCCGACAGAGGAGCCCTGCAGCGTTGAGGGCGGGCCGGTCACCTGGAGAACTGTATCCGTATGCCGCGCCTCCATCCGACTGAACAAAATCAAGGAATGTGGAAACCTTTTTGACAACCATGGGATCGACCCGCAGTCCGGACATGTTGCCGCTCTTGAGGGCCATGACCTGCCAACACACGGCCGAGGTGTCACCGGCCTGCCGCGGCTGGTAACGCCACCCGCCACCGACGGGATCCTGTGCTGCCATGATGAAGTCGATCGCAGCCTGCGCCGGTACGGCAAGTCGCTGATCCTTGGTCATGCCGTAGGCCTCGGACAGCACGATGCCAACAAGCCCCTGGGAGTACATGTTGCCGCCCCCCGAATAGGCCTTGCCGCGTCCGGCGATCACCGCCTGACAAAGGAATGCGAGCCCTTTGTCAACCTGCTGACGATACTTTCCCTTGGTTCCTTGGGCAGTGTGGGTGTAGCCCTGACCAAGCATGGGAAGCAGCGCCAAGGCCGTCGCCGCAGCACGATCCTTAAGATGGGACTCCGTCTCGGGATTTTTGCACTTCCCCATACACCCCGGGCACTGACGGAAGTCAAAAGACCATCCGCCGTCGGGCATTTGGTGCCGCTTGAACCAGTCGCACGAAGACTCCACGGCGCGGATAATCTCATCTGGATTACCACCGCCGGCCTTGATCATTTCCTTCTGGGTGGCGGCGTTTGCCCGGGCTCCGAACCCCGCCTTCGAACCCCCAGACTTGCCAACAGTCTTGAGGAGGTCCGTGGACACGCTGATATCAGCGCTCATGTCGGACACGTCAATCGACGTTTGCGCCGCAGCGAGATCGGACGCGTCTGAAACAACCTCCACCGTTTCCACTTCGACGGTCTGAGGGGCTTCGGTGACTTCCTCGACCTCCTCCTGTGTCTCCTGATCGTCCGGCGTGAGATCAACTGGTTGGATTTCTTCGACATCATCGACTGATTCAGTCGGGGGCGACTCGATCGTCTTGATGCCCGCGTTTTCTGGTGGGGGCGTCACGATTAAAGCCAAGGTCAGCAAGACCGCGACGTGCAGCACCATGCTCACGAGCCAAGCCGGTGCCTGCGTCATGAACGCGCCAGAAAAATGCCTGCCGCCGCTCTCCTCTGGCGGCGCGGATGGAGGTGGCGTCGTGGCAGTCGCCGAACTGTCTTGAGGAGCGGCCTTCGCCCGGGTTTGTGTCTCGCCGAGACTAGGAGACGCCCCGCCGTGGGGTTGGTTGTCCGCCGTTCCCTGAGGTTGGACTGCCATCGAAATACACCTTTCAAATGCCGCGATCCCGCTCCTCCCGCGACGAATTAAACTCGACTTTGAGTCTATCAGACTTGTGGCGGCGAATCAAAAATTGATCGGATTCGACGCCGAAAACATGCCTGTTTTTGGCTCGCGCTGGCGAGTTGATCGTGGAAGCGGTATTCTCTCAAGGTTCGGTTCGTCGGTCTCGTTTTTCGCCTCGCTGGAGAGGCTGAGCCAATAGATCGTGAGAAATTGGGATGGCAAAAGGCAAGAAAAAACTCGAGGTCGTGCACCTCGTTTGTGAGGAAACTGGAGATCAGAATTACACGTTGCGGCGGAAGACCGGCGGCGAAAAGTTGAAGGTCAAGAAGTATTCGCCTCGGCTGCGGAAGCACACCCTCCACGTGGAAAAGAAGAAATAAGCGTTTGGGGCGCGACGCTCCTCACCAACGCGGCCAGTTCCTCGCCGCCCGTCAAAAAATCGATGGCGATTTCAATGGCGGCCACCGCGATGCCATTCACGTCGTCGCGTTGGATCTTCACAAGATCTTTGAGTGTCGTGACCAGCATCGTCGCCTGCTGCTGTCGCGCCCATGCGCTGAGATCATCGAGGTCGTCTTGTGAGTACTGGTGATGATCGGGAAAGGCCCGATAGGCAGCAACGTCAGCGCCGAGCGATTCGAGTGACCGACGAAAGGCATCCGGGTTCCCCACGCCAGCGCAGGCCACAATCCGCTTGCCGCGAATTGACTCCAGAGGCATCGTGCTCCCCCCGGCTCGCCGTACGGTGATCGGAAGATGCGTCGCCTCAGCCCACAGCGGCGACTGATGGCCGACATAACGGCTCAATTCGGCGCGGATTTCGGCTCGCCGCGCCGCGTCCACCAAGGAGCAGCGGGTGATGACAACGGCATCTGCGCGGGCCAGGCTACCGAGCGGTTCACGGAGCAGGCCACGCGGAAAGAGAAAACCGCAGCCAAACGGATCAGTGGCATCGACCGCCACAATGTCGAGATCGCGACCGAGTCGACGATGCTGGAAGCCATCATCGACCACGATGGCGTCCGCCCCGTTGGCCACGGCCCGTCTGGCAGCCGCGACGCGATTGGGATCGGCAACGTGTGGCACGTCTGGAAGGACAATTGCGAGTTCGGCGGCCTCGTCGCTCTGCTGACCGCGCTGGGCCCCGTACCCACGGCTCACGATCGCCGGCCGCATGCCCGCCGCAGCCAACTGCCTCGCCGTCCAGGCGACGAGCGGTGTTTTGCCCGTGCCGCCCAGCGAGAGATTTCCGACACAGATCACCGGCGCGTTGCAGGAGAAGGTCGGCAAGAGGCTGATGTCATAGGCCTTGTTCCGGCAGTGCATCGCAGCCGCATAGGGGGCAGCCATCGCTCGGAGGGCACACCGGAGAGTTGCCGCCGCCGGGCCGCTGGTCGATCCGACAACGAGCCGTTTAAAGGTATCGGGATCGAGAAACAGTGCCATTCCATGGTCCCTGGCGGCTGGAAAGCCCGCCGCTGGGGCAAACCGATACGTCCAGCATGGGCCTTTTTGCCGCCGCGAGTCAACGCGTTTGCGGCGACGGCTGTGGTCAGCCGATATACTTGACGCAGAGGAATGCAGCGGCAGCAGCGGGTTGACCGACCCGAAGACTGCACTCACTGTGTGGAGGAGCTGGCGATGGCGACCGTTTCGACCGAATCCTCCCACCAACTCGCTGTCGGTTCATGGTCTGGCGGTGGGGCAGACTCCAAGTCTGAGCGATATCTCGCCAAGCGGCTCGCGGCTGCAGGAGCCGACTATAAGGGCGTGGCGTTGACCATTTTCCTGCTTGGGTCGGCAGCGGTTGCTCTGAGTTGGCTCGCCGTCGGCGTTTTGGCCGAGCACTGGCTCGTCCCAGGGGGGCTGCCCCGTTGGGTGCGCTGGACCTGGTTGGGAACGGCGGTTTCTGCACTGGTCATCGCAATCGTGCGGTGGGTTCTGCCGCTGATCCGCTACCGGGTGAATCTTGTGTACGCGGCTCGTGCCATCGAGCGTGAGTTTCCCGACCTCCACAATGATTTGGTGAATGCGGTTCTTGTGAGCAGCGACGAGGAGGGGACGAATCCGCGCATGGTCCGGTCGTTGAAACGGCGCGCAGCGCGGCAGCTTTCAGGCGTTCCCTCCGACGACAGCGTGGTTGATCGGTCGTTGGCGGTATCACTGGCATATGCCGTTGCGGTGATGGTCGCCGTGGCGTGTCTCTACGAGGTGCTTGCACCGAAGAGCTTGCTTACAAGTTCCCGTCGGCTGTTCGCACCGTGGACATCGGTCGCGGCCCCATCGCGGGTGCAGATCGCACCGCTGCAACTCTCGTGGCGGATGCCCGGCGACCACCAGGATTCTCCGGACGCCGTGGCAGTCGGCCATGAACTCAGCGTGCGGGCGGCTACGACCACGATCGTCAGAGGTCGGCAGTTGGTGATCGGAACCACTCTTCGTGGCCTGCGGGATCACGAGCAGCCGACCATCATGGTGCGAACGTTGCGGGAAGATGGAACGCTCGACACCACCGCCAAGCCGTGGCATGTCGTGATGGAGCGTCAGAGGACGGGTGGCGCTGACGGCGCGTTTACGGCCGTGCTCCCCGATGGTTCCCGTGGGCTGGATCATTCAATTGAACTGGCGCTCACCGCGGGCGATGCCCGCACGGAACCTGTGAAGGTGCTTGCTGTTGACGCACCTTCTTTGCTCGTACAGGAAGTGCAGTATGACTTTCCGGCCTATACGCGGCTTCGCGAAGAAGCCGTCCGCTGGCAGGGGGATATCCGGGCCATCGAGGGCACCAAGGTCACGATCATGGCAGTGGCCAACCGACCCATGAATGCCGCCTGGATTGATTTTGGATGTGACGGACGGCGTGATAAGCCACTCTTGATCAGCGCGAGCGACCCGTCGCGGGCTTCGGTATCGTTTGAGTTGCGGCTTGATGGCGATGGTACGGCTCCGCAATGGTCGTCGTATCGACTGCTCTTTGAGCCGCGGGAGTTGGGCGGTGAGTCGTCGGGAATCATCACGGAAGAGTTGCAGCACAGAATCGAGGTGGTGGCTGACATGGCTCCCGAGATTTCGCTTCTGGAGCCACAGGAATCCCCCCTGCGAGTGCCTCCCGACGGGGCAGTTCGGATTCGCGTGAGGGCGAGTGATCCCGACTTTGGGCTTGCCCGAGTGGGGCTGGAAGTGCGGCTGAAGGATGGACCGCCCGGTCGTGAGATCGTTTTGTTGGCTGCCGAGAAACAGGGTGTCTTTCAGGGCGGATCGCTGCTGGTGCCGCGGCAGTTGGGGGCCCAGCCAGGGGCGACGCTCGAATATCGCGGCGTTGCAGCTGATACCCGGCCGCAGCGGCCCAATGAGACCCGCACCCAATGGCAGGCCTTGATTATCGACGAGCGGGCGCCGGCCCGTGAGCCACGGCCAGAGCCGCAGCTGGAAGAGAAGCCTCGCAGTGGCGAGCAACCTGGTGAGAACAAGGGTGGGGAGGCGTCTGAGCAAAATCGGCAGCCCGCTGATGCCGGCAGGGACGGTCAGCAGCCCGAGGGGAATAAGCAGCCCGAGGGGGAGAACCAACCCGGCCGCGATGCCG
>JAQBZA010000224.1 GCA_027622795.1 Planctomycetota bacterium
CCACGACGACCTCCCGCCCCATCACCTGCCGCTTCATGTGGGCGTCGGCATTGTCCTCACCCGTGCGGTTGTGGCGGTAGACCTGCGGGTCGGCATTGAAGGGTGCGAGGTGTTCGAGCCATGCCTCGTAGTCTGCATGCAACCCCGGTTCATCGTCATTGATGAACACGCTTGCCGTGATGTGCATGGCGTTGACCAGACACAGCCCTTCACGGATGCCCGACTGCCTGACAATCCTTTCCACTTCGGGTGTAATGTTTACGAAGCCCCGCCGAGCCGGAACGGTAAATGAAAGATACTCAGTCATCGACTTCATGGTCATGGGCCGCAATCTCGGAAAGATTTGATCAAGATCCCAGCCCGGTCAAACGCCTCTCGGACCGCCATAGCGATGGTCAGCGAGTTGGTGTTGTCACCATGAATGCAGAGTGTGTGGGCATGGATCGGCACAAGCGATCCATCGATCGCCTCGAGACGTCCTTCGCGGACCAACCGTATGGCCCGCCTCACCACGACTTCCGGATCGCCGATGGTGGCCCCGGCCTGCGCCCGTGGCACGAGTGCGCCGTCTGCGGCGTAGGCCCGATCAAGAAAAGCCTCCTCAGCCACCGCAAGCCCCTCACGACGGGCAGTCGCCACAAGAGGGCTGCCGGCGAAGGCTACCAGCACCGTCTGGGGCCACCGCACCACGATCGCCTGCACGATGGCCTTGCCCATGGCCGGATCACGTCCAGCCTGGTGGTAAAGCCCGCCATGCAGCTTGACGTGTTGCGGAGACTCTCCGGCCAACGCTTCGAGTCGGGCCACCTGTTCAGCAACAACCGCAGCAGCCGCGGCGGGCGTGGTGGGGAGTTCACGCCGACCAAAATTCTCCCGGTCGGCATGCCCCGGATGGGCTCCGATTGCCACACCATGGCGTCGTGCCAACGTCACAGCCGCGAGCATCGCGGCCACGTCCCCAGCGTGTCCACCGCAGGCAACGTTGGCCGATGACACGAGTGGCATGAGGGCCGCATCGTGCGGCCCCCCTTCGCCGAGATCGCAGTTGATGTCGATCGAGCGTTGGCGGGATGCGGTCATAACTCGCTCCCGTCCAGCGGACTGCGCAGCGAGGCGAGCATCTCCGTGCGATCCCGCATCGCATCGTGCGCCTCTTCAATCGACGTCGGTAGCAACCGCACGTCATCCCCAGGCCGTAGCTGCGCTGCCAGAGGCAGATCGGCCTCGATGACCTGTCCGATCACCGGATATCCACCGATCGTCTGAGCATCGGCCAAGAGCACGATCGGGCAGCCATCGGGAGGCACCTGCACCGATCCAGGAAACACAGCCACGCTTGTCATGCTGCCCACGTGGACCGCACACGCCAGCGGCTCACCATCCAGCCGCAGGCCCATCCGATCGGATCGACTGCTCGCGCGGAAAGACCGCGACCAGATCGCTGGGGCAGCCCACGTGGCATCCTCGTCAGGAATCACCCGCAACACACCAGACCGCCGCGCGGTACGTGCCTCAATGGGTACCCACGGGATCGACGCATGACGGATTCGGAGAGCGTCACCAATCATCAGCTGATCGCCGGCCCTCAGAGGCCGGCCAGCATGTCCCCCCATGCCTGCCACCACGAGCGTGCTGCGGCTGCCAAGCACCATCGGCACATCGACGCCGCCGGCCACCGCCAGACACCCACGGCAACCAACGCTCGCATGACCAAATGCGATCTCCGTTCCTGCGGTCACCTGAACCGGTCGATCCGGCGGTAATCCGGGAAAGGCCGCTCCCACAACCGCGATCGTTGCGTCCCGTTCAAATCGCAGTGTCGGCCCAAGGAGCGTGCATTCGAGCCCTGCCGCAGTTTCTCGATTTCCGACCAAGAGGTTTGCAATCCGTAACGACATGCCATCGACAGCCCCTGACAGCGGCACACCCAGAGCACGGTATCCACGACGGCCGAGGTCTTGGACCGTGGTAAACAGGCCGGGGTGCACCACCGTGATGGCAGCGCATTGTGGAGCAGATTCAATCGGCTCACTCGCCCCCGGTTGCTCGTGCCTTGGTGGAGCGCCATCAACGGCCAAAAACCGCACTCGGTCGCCCACTGCCAGGAGCGATGGCCGCGATCGCGTGACGTCGAACAGTCTCACGGGTGACGTCCCGACGAGATTCCATCCGCCTGGACTCGCACACGGGTACACCCCCGTGTGACGGCCGCCGATACCGACTGCTCCGGCGGGGACGCGGACCCGCGGCGTCACTCGTCGTGGTGTAGCGAGCGCGTCGGGCAGGCCGGCCAGATATCCGAAGCCGGGTAAAAATCCAATCGCCTCGACGGTATAGTCGGGCTCCGTGTGCTGCGTGACGAATCGGTGGCGATCGATGTGGTGTGCAGTGCACACTGCATCGAGATCAGGGCCGTCGTAGACGACCGGGATCTCGTGGGTTTCTGCCTTGTGCTCCGTGGCGGACGCTGCCTGAGCTGCCGCGCTCGTCAATACTTTTTCCAAGGAGGCTCTGGCGGCACGCGCGTCAGACTCAAAGACCACGGTCACCCGACCCGGTGTGGGGACGATGTCCTCCACCCCGGGCACCTTGGCGGCCGCAAGCATCTCGGCGATAGCGCGGACGCGACCAATGGTGCCCTCCCGTGCGGCTCCGGTCAGGCTCAGGGCAACGGCTCGTTCTCCGATCGACAGACACTTCATGAGCTTTCGTTCGCCATGGAAGAACCCCATCCTACCGCCCGTAACGGTTTCCACGGCCGAGAAATACACCTCGGCTTCGACGCTATCCGCCATTTGTGCGCACAATACGAGGTGATCGTGAGGCTCCCGCATGCGTGTCGAACTCCTTCCATCCAGTTTTCCCTCCGGTGACGGGCGATCTTCGCCACAGTTCCTATCGAGTTACCTAGTCGGTGAGTCGGTTGTCATCGATGGCGGCTCCGTCGGCCTCCTCGCGGATGTTGACCGTCAACGCGCCGTGCGGCACGTCTTCCTGACCCACGCTCACCTCGATCATGTCGCCAGTTTGCCGCTCCTCATTGAGACGGTCTATTCGCTAGGCCCTGAATGCGTTGAAGTGCTGGCGGCCCCCAGCGTCCTCATCCAGTTGAAGGCAGATATCTTCAATGGCCGCACATGGCCGGATCTTTTCAGCCTTTCGACGCCCGACAATGCCTTCGCCCGCGCCACACCAATCGAGCCGCTCCAGACGGTGGAACGGGAGGGCCTGCGGATCACACCGGTGCCGGTGAATCATTCGAATGATACGCTCGCCATGATCGTTGATGACGGACGGTCGTGTGTTGTCTTCGCCGCTGACACCGGTCCCACGGATCTTTTGTGGCTGGAACTCGCCAAGCGATCCAGGGTCATGGCGGTCTTTCTGGAATGTAGCTTTCCCAACGCCATGGAGGACCTGGCGACCAAGACGGGCCACCTGTGTCCGCACTCTTTCGCCGCGCAGCGGGCCAGGGTGGGCAACGATGTGCGGGTGTTCGTCGTTCACCAGAAGGCCCGCTACGCCGCTGAGATCACTCATGAACTGGCCGCACTCGGCCTTCCGAATGTCGAAACGGTGGTCCCGGGCCTGCCCTACGATCTGTAATAAGGCGTTCTCTGGGCTCCGGCGCGAACCGGCTGGCGAATCGCGGAGCCCAAGACGATATAATCAAAGGCCGGTGGAGCTTCAAACCTGCCGCCTCGCCGGCCAATTGCCGTATGTCAACTTTCTGGATGCAATGCACGAACCGGTGGCTGCAGGTAGCGAGGCTTCTCAGCGTGGAAGCCTTCCTTGCGGTGGTGTGCGCACCCGCTGCCGCTGCTTCGCAGGAGGCGGAAGCTCTTTTTGAATTAAGGGTGCGGCCACTGCTGGTGGCAAAGTGCCAGGAGTGCCACGGCCCGAAGATCGCCGAGGCTGGCTTGCGGCTCGACAGCCGGCGGGCCGTGCTCTTGGGCAGCGATACCGGTGCCGTTGTCGTGCCGGGAGATGCAGCCAACAGCAAGCTCCTCGCCGCCGTGAAGCATGTCGAGAATCTTGCCATGCCTCCCGACACAAAACTGTCTGATCAGGAGATTGCTGCACTCGAAGCGTGGGTCACTGCGGGCGTTCCCTGGACGGGCCCCGGCGGTGAAGATGTTGGGCCCCTCAGTCGTGAAGAAGAGATGGTGGATCGGCTCCGGGAAGCGCGTTCCTCACACTGGGCGTTCACGCCGCCACAGAAACAGCGTCCGCCCGATCTTTCGACGCTTGATGCGCTCGATCCCGCCCGGTTGGCGGCCTGGAACGTCTCGCCAATCGATCGCTTTGTCGCCGCCGGTTTGATCGCTGCTGAACTCGCCCCGTCGCCCGAAGCCGCTCCACGGGATCTTTTTCGTCGGCTTCATTACACGCTCACCGGACTACCACCATCCGCCGAGGAAGCCGACGCCTTTGTGGCCGGGCCAACGGACGATGCCTATCGAGCGGTGGTTGAAAAACTGCTTGCCTCACGCGCTCACGCCGAACACTGGGCCCGCCACTGGCTTGATTTGGCCCGCTATGCCGACACGATGGGCTATGCCTTCGCCGGTCAGTCACCGCTCTACCCTTTTGCGTGGACCTACCGCGATTGGGTCGTACAGTCACTCCATGACGACCTTCCCTACGATCGCTTCGTCACGCTTCAACTGGCTGCCGATCGGCTCAACCCCCCCGTACCCCGCGAAGATCTCGCCGCCCTTGGCTTCCTGACGGTGGGCCGGACATTCCTTGGCAACACCCACGACATCATCGACGATCGAATCGACTTGGTGACGCGTGGACTCCTCGGGCTTACCGTCGCCTGTGCCCGCTGTCACGATCACAAGTACGAACCCATCTCAACAGCCGACTACTATGCTCTCCACGGCGTCTTTGCAAGCAGTGAGATTCCAGGTGAGCTCCCGGTCATCGGAGCCCCACCCCCTGGCCCCGAGGCCGAATCCTTTGCCGCCAAGCTCGCCGAACTTCAAGCCGACCTCGTGGCCCACGAGGAGGCTGTTCACAAACGGGCCCTCCGCGAGGCAGTGGCTCATGCCGCCGATTATTTTTACGAGACGGCCCGGCCAGCACCGCGGCCCGATGGCCGACCACCGCAGCTCGCAGACGGATACGAACTCGAGCAACTCTTGATCGATCGTCTGAAGCGACTGGTTGAAAAGGCGCAGGCCGATCATCCGGTGTTGGGGCCGTGGGTGGCCGTCAAGGGCCTGCCTGATGAGAAGGTTTCCGGCACGTTGGCCGCAATAAAGCCACTCAATTCGCTCGTTGAAACCGAACTGACGAGTACCAAACCTGTCACCGTGCGCCAGGTGGCCGAGACCTACGGGCGGCTTGTCGCTCGCGTCGCCCCAGAGGCCGCTGGTGGTCCCGCTCCGCAGTCGGATGATCCCGCCGACCTCGAGGTGGTGCGAAGACTCCTCGGTGTCGAAGCGACTCCTCTGATCGTTCCACGATCAGAGGCGATGCGGGTTGCAAAGCGATCGGAGGGTGAGGCTCATCGGAAGCGACAACAGGCCATCACGAAGCACCAAGCTGAAAGCCCCGGCGGGCCACCGCGGGCGATGGTGCTGGTCGATAAAAAGAATCCTGTCGACAGCCACGTCCTTCTGCGCGGCAATCCCGGGCGGCCCGGGCCGAAGATTGATCGACGACTGCCGGATTTGCTGGGGGGCACT
>JAQBZA010000225.1 GCA_027622795.1 Planctomycetota bacterium
CTACCGCTCGCAGCACCCGTTTCTGCAGGCCCTCGCCAAGGATCATGAGCTGGTGCTGGTGCATCTCGGCCGGCCCCGCAACGACCTCGACACCGAGATCTTCAGCGAAGTGCGGGCCTACAACGCCTCGGCCAAGGCCGACGATACGTCGGCCATCGACCCGAATGATTTCGCGATGGCCTATTTCCCCGACATCGGGATGAGTATCGAGAGCATCATCCTGGCCAACATGCGGATCGCGCCGATCCAGGTGAGCAACTACGGCCATCCGGTGAGCACCTTCGGTGCGAAGATCGATTATTGGATCGGGGGCCGGGAGACCGAGGCCATCGACCGGGCGAAGGAGCACTACTCGGAGCGTCTCGTCCTGATCCCGGGGTGCGCCCAGGTGCCGGTGCCGCTGGAATATCGGCTTGAGTATCCGCGGCTGCCCGAGAAGCCGATCCTCATCAACTGCACGTGGAGCGGCCAGAAGGTCAACAGCGACCATCTGCACCGCCTGCGAAAGATCGCCGAGCGGGTCGAGACTCCGGTGAAGTTTCACTTTTTCCCGGGCGGGGCCGTCATGGGCAACGGCTACATCCCGCTCAAGCGGGCGATCGAAAAGATCCTCGGCACCGAGCAGGCGATCGTCATGCCCAACTTCGACTTCCAGCCCTACATGCAGGCGCTCGAGCGGGCCCATTTCTCGATCGATGCCCACCCCTTCGGTGGCTACAACACAGCGATCGACCTGCTCACGCTGCGGCTCCCGATCGTGACACTGGCAGGCAATCGCTTCTACAACCTCTCGACGGCCTATCTTCTGAAGAAGGTCGGTCTCGACGAGCTGATCGCCCACACGGAGGAGGAATTCATCGACCTCTGCTGCCGCATGATCGATGATGCCGACTTCCGCGATCGGATGCGGCGGCGGATGAAGATTGCCGATCTCAATGCGACGGTGCTCAGTCATGAGCATGTGCCGGCATTCGTGCGAGCGATCGACCATCTGCTCGACAACCATGAGCGGCTGGCAAAGGAGCCTGGGCGGGAGCCGATCCTGATCGACTAGGTTGTCAGGCAAGGGGCCCTACATTCCGCATATTGCCTGGGGTCATGGCAGTTTCCCCACCTCGGAGTGGGACGTAGCCGTGGATAGGTACTGTGGCTGGAGACGGTTGAAAGCGGGCTTTTGCTGACTTTGTCGGCTCGTTACGATCCGTCCTGCGTGCGGACCGTCACGGTCATGGTAACCATGGTTGCCGCACAGGAACCCGTGGCCATGGCTCGTATGGATTGTCGGACAGATGCTCTCGATGGCATCGATCGCGACATGACGATCGCGCTCCTGACACCCTGGAACCAGCAATGCGGCAACGCCGAGTTTGCCAAGCGGCTCGTCGTGGGGCTCGCGCGATTCGCGCATGTTCTGCCCATCGAACTCGAGAATCTGAATGATCATGACACGCTCGATACCGGGCGAAAACGGTCCCGTTACATCGACGACCTGATCGAGCGGACGAATGCCACTCCTGCCGATCTGGTCCACATTCAGCACGAGTTCTGCTTTTTTGGCCGCCGCGTCCGGGATGCAAACAGTGGCTTTCGGCGGGTGATGCGGGCGATCCGCAAGCCTGTGGTGATCAGCCTGCATACCTGGACACGGGGCATGTCACGGAGGCCGCACCGGTCACTCCTCAAGCAGGGCATGGAGTCGATCATGCACCGCCTGAGAAATCGGGCGATGAAGGATTCCTTGGGGCGGGCCGACGCGATCATCCTCCACAGCAAAGACACCCGGGCAAACTGCCTGGCTGTCTACCCGAAGCTGAAGAAGCGGCTGCACGTGCTGCCGATCCCGGTCGAGCCTGTCAGTGCCGATGGCATTACGCCCCCCTTTCGCAAGCGACCCGGTGAGCGGTGGATCGTGCTCCCCGGTTTTGTGAGCCGGTACAAGGGCCATCGGCATCTGCTCGAGGCCCTCAAATTTCTGCCGGAAGACCATCGGGCGGTGTTTGCGGGCAGCGTCCACCCGAAAGACCGCACCGGCCATGAGTACTGGAGCGGACTCCTCGCCGCCATTGATGAAATGGGCTGCCACGAGCGGGTGATCTTCACCGGCTTTCTCGGTGATCCTGCCGAGCAGTCGGCCGTTCTCAGCCAGGCCGATGCGTTTGTGCTCCCCTACGACGAGGTGGGGCAATCGGGATCGGCGGTGCTGGCGGATGCCCTGTCGCATGGAAAGCCGGTGATCACCTCGCTGGCCCGGTCGATGTTTGTCTATCGGCATGACAGCGACACGGTGTTTTCGAGCGTGGCCGTCGATGTCAGCGATCCGGAGAAACTGGCCGCCACCATCGTCGACGCGACAGATTCGGCATCGTGCCCGCGACGGCGGTTGCATCAACGGACGGTCTGCGATCGTTTCTCGCTGGCCCGCACGGCCGCCGGCTACGAGCAGGTCTACCGGTCGGTCCTTGCGCGGAAGACGGTGAACCAGGGCATATGGCTGAGGAAGGCTGCATGAATATCGTCGTAACCGGCGGGCGAGGCTTTCTGGGAGGCCATGTGGCGACGGCCTTGCAGGCCGGCGGAGCCACACCCAGGTTGCTGGGCCGCCATGAAGGCGATCTGCGCGACCTGGCGACGGCGACCCGGCTCCTGGCCAAGGCCGACGTGATCGTTCATCTTGCCGCCGATGTCGGCGGGGTCGCCTATCTCGGGGCCTGGTCCGCAGCGGTGTTCCATGCCAACCACCAGCTCGGCCTCAACGTCATTGCCGCGGCCTGCCGGGGGTCGTGCCGCCGGCTCGTGCTTATGGGTTCGCCCTGCTCCTACGCCGCCGACAGCCCGCTTCCGTTAGACGAAGGCGATCTCGCCCGCGGAATTCCGTCGGGCGACACGGGGAGTTACGGCTTCGCGAAGCTGGCCGTGTCGAAGGCGGCCGAGGTGCTTTGTGCTTCAGCCGGTGTCGAGGTCGTCACGGCGATCCCGAGTAATTTGTACGGCCCGGGCGATCATTACGAGTCCTCTCGTTCGCATGTGGTGGCCTCCCTTGTTCGCCGGGCCGTGACGGCGGCGGCGACGGGGCAGCCCCGCTTTGAAGTGTGGGGCAACGGGGCTGCCACGCGGGATTTCGTGTATGTGACCGACGTGGCAGAAGTGATCGCGGCGATCGTGACACATGATTGCACGTTTGCCGGGGAGACTTTCAATCTCGGCTCGGGCGTGGAGACGAGTCTGCGAGAGATGGCCGAACTGGTCGCGAAGGCCGTCGGCGGCGACATCCAGCCAAGGTTCAATCCTGCCCGCCCGGTCGGCTACACCCAGCGCGTGATGTCGATCGAGAACTCCCGCGGCGCCTTCGGATATTCGCCGCAGACAGCCGTGCCTGACGGGCTCTCGCACACGCTCGCCTGGATCCGTGCCGAAGGGCTCGATCGGGATTGGATCATGGCGGAGCGTTGGTCCGCCGCCGCCTGACCTTCGGTGAATTCATTCCGGAACCGGAAGGGACAATCTCGTGAGTCCGATTCCCCGCTGGCTGGGTGGTGGCCGGCTCGAGAAGCCGGGGCCGCTGCAGGTGCAGACGGTGCCGCGTACGGAGGGCGAAGAGGCGCGGCGGGAATTCATCATGTCGCGGTGCCCGACCGATCGTCGGGGCATCGAGATCGCCCCGTACTTCAATCCCATCACCGATCCAAAAAAGCACGATGCGCTCTATGTCGATTGCATCGACAACGATGAGATTCTCCGCAAAGCCAGGGAGAATCCCGGTGCGGTTGGCCGGCTCGTGCCACGGATCGACGTCGTCTGGGTGCCGGGCCGGAAGCTCGCCGACTGCATCGGGCACGAATCGCTCCACTACGCCGTGGCCTCCCACGTGCTCGAGCATGTGCCGAATCCGCTCGGCTGGCTCCAGGAAATTCTCGACGCGCTCGAGCCGGGTGGGGTGATCGCGATCATGCTGCCCAATCGGGAGCGGTCGATGGATTACTACCGGACGCCCACCACGTTTGCCCAGGTCGTCGGCTGGTCGCTCGAAAAGCCCGCGCTGCCGACGTCGACACAGGTCATGGATTTTCTCTCGCAGTCGTTTGAAGATGACGGCTCGATCGATTTCGATGGCCCGCTGCCCCCCTTCACGGAGGCGAAGCGGCATTACACCGATCTTCAGGCGATTGAATTCGCCGAGTTTGTGATCCGGGAGAATCACTATCTTGACGTCCACTGCAGCGTCTGGACTCCTGCATCGTTCGTGGAGGTCTTCAATCGCCTGATCGCGACGGGCAGGATCGACGTGGAGATCGAGGGGCCATTCACCGGGTTTCCCGGGGCCACGCCCGCCGAGTTTCTCGTGTACCTACGGAAGCGATCGATCGAGCACGCAGAATGAACGCGGGGTGTCGCATGGGAGGTGAACCCACCGCGGTCCTCCATGTCGGTGGCATGAAGGCGGGGTCGTCCGCCCTGCAATACGATCTCACCTGGCAGCCTGTCCGCCGGTCCCTCGATCCGGCTTCAGACGGCTACGAGTATGTGAGTCTGCTGCCCTGGCAGTTGCTTCGCGGCGAGGCGCTGCAGCAGCATGCCGCCCATTTTGCGGCGCATTACAGCATGAGCGACCAGCTCGCCTCGCTGGTCGGGCAGCCTGCCGAGGGGCTGGTGGCGGGTTTGGCCGGCCTGGAGGCGGTCCGCCGGGAAGGGCGGGTGCCGATCCTCAGTTATGAAACCTGGCTCACGGCCCAGTCGGCCGAGGTGCACGCGTTTACCGCGGCTCTTGGCGGACCGATCCGCGTCATCGCGTATGTGCGGCCCCCGGTGCAGTGGCTGGCATCACTTTACTACCAGCGGGACTACACATGCGAGCCAATTGTCGGGCGGTTTCTCTCAAAGTGGCTCTTTGCAGCCCGCTGGGCTGACTTCCTCGATGTCTGGCACTCCGCGCCGGGCGTGGAGACGCTCGACGTGCGGCTCCATGGGGGCGACATCTGCGCCGACTTCTGTCAGCTTCTGGATTGTGAAGTGAGCGGTCGCCGTGTGCAACACAACCAGACGTTTCCGGCTGAGGCGATCCGGCTGTTCGAACGGCACCAGATGCCGAGCGAGATGTCGTTGTCAGAGGCGAAATTTGCCCTCTGGCGGTGGCTGCCGGAATCGGTCGCCGCTTCAGGCTTGCTCGCGGCCGCTCCGTTTCCCTTTGGTGAGCGAGACATCGAAATGATCATGGAACAGACCGGCGATGCCAGCCGGCGACTGCTTGGTCTGTGTGATGCCGAGACATGCAGCCGGATCGAGGCCGACCCGCGGTGGTGGTCCGTTGATCCGGGGCATCATGTTCCGCCCGCAGCGCGACCGGTGGCCGCTGACAACGCGTCGGCAGCCCCTGGTGGCGACAGCGATGCGTTGGCCGTCGCGCTTTGGCAGTGCCTGCTCGCCGCGGACGCCGCCTGGAGGCAAAAGTAGGACAGGCTTCAGCCTGTCGCTACCGGGGAACGCATCGACAGGCTTCAGCCTGTCCTACTTTCGGCGGCTACGCGGCTACGCGGATGCCGAAGGAGAACTGCGACGTTTCCGAAGGCAGTCCGCCGACCAGGAAGGTGGCGATGGCCGCGATCCAGTCGGTCACGATCACACCGGGCGAACTGACGTCGTAGTCGATCGAGGCGGTGCCGCCCACGATCGTCACGTCCCGGTAGCCGATG
>JAQBZA010000226.1 GCA_027622795.1 Planctomycetota bacterium
GTGGCTGCTTCGTCCGCTTGTGGGCGTCGATCTTCGTCTTGAGTTCCTTCAGCCGCGACACGAAGCCTTCAAGCGTCGGGATCATCGCCTCGATTCGCTGCGTCCGCAGGCCGAGTTCTTCGATGAGCCGCACGCAGCGGCGGCGGCGGCGGCCAAGCCGGGCCCACGCCTGCCGTCGCTCAGCCATCTTTCGCTTCTTCGACAGGGCGATGCGATAGTCGGCCTTGTTCTGCTTGAGCAAGACATCGAGCGTCTTCAGGTTGTGCGGCAGTCGGCCAAGAATCTGATCCTTCTCCAGACGATCAGTCACCGACACCTGCACAGTCCGGTCAAACGGCAACTCTCCGCGTTGCACGCGTGAGAGCACCTTAAAAGCCTGCTGGCAGATGTATTCGCACTCGAGAAGTTTGGCGCGAAACTGCGCCCGCGTCGTCTCGATTCGTCGGGCGAGGTAGATCTCCTGGGCACGGGTGAGCAGAGGGATCTCGCCCATCTGCGTGAGATACATGCGAACCGGATCGTCGGACCAATTTTCAACCTGTTCAGCGAGCACCTCTTCGGCATCTCCGCCGGCCTCGACCTCCGCATCTTCGGAAAGTTCTCCTTCGGGAACCAGCGGCGCATCGGAGTCGTCGTCGAGCAGTTCGGCATCAGCCTCTTCGGCGTTTACGACCTTCTCGGTCAGTTCCTCAACTTCCTGCGGATTGGAGACAACATCGTCCTCAAGTTCGTCCAGCAGCGAGTCGTACAAGGCAGAGCTCCTTCAAATTCCTACAAACATGAACAGGGAACCATTCAGGCGGATGTCGGTCCGCAGGATGCCTCCAGGCACCGATGCATCATTCGTGGACTCGACAGTGTGATTCAAGGCGCAACCAAGTCCAGAGCCCCAAAACCCCCCCGGGAACGACCCGCCTCCGGGAGGGAGGGGGCATTGGGGGGCGGTGGGAAAAGGGCAGTCAATAAGTGAGAAAAGAGGGGCACGATCAGGGCACACCACGGTTTTCGCGGGCCCACGATTATGTCGCTACGGTCGAGAGAAAGCCAACTTTTTTCCCGTGCCGAATGGACAAAATTCCGAAAAAAGGCGGCCTGGTGGTAAAAACTTCCGACGGATTTGTTTCTGCGGCCCCGCTCTTCGTTTTCCGTGTACTCGATCGTCGGTGCTGCTGAGTCCTTTCCCATGCAATCCTTCCTTCTTCCCTGTGAATGTTCGCGTCCGATCATGATCACCACCGGACAGGCGGGCGGCCTTGTGACGTGCCCGGCCTGCGGCCACCAGGTGGCCGTGCCCAAACTCCGCGACTTCAGCCACCTCGAACCGGTCGAACGCGGACAGTTTGGCATGCAATCCGGCTGGCGACTCGCCCATGCCTGCATGCTTGCTGGTGGCATCACGGCCGTGCTGGCATGGGCCGGAGCCGCCGCGTTGAGCGTACCACCCCAAGCGACGATCACACCAGCAATGATCCGCGCGAATGTTTCCGCCGCCAGCGATAAGCAAATCTTCGAGGCGTGGAAGGTATTGTCGCAGTCGGGCGTGGCCCGTCCTCCGCTGCCGGAAGAAAAGCGGCTGCAGCAGCGATCTCACTTCTGGGAAGGCGTGTCGCGGGGGCTGCTTGTGCTCGGCGGCCTCGGTGCGGCGGTGGGGCTGGCTGGCCTGGCCATGTGGGCCACTGCCCGTGGGCAGCAGCAATGAAGGCGGCATTCATCAGGCAGATCGGCACCCCGCAGGAAATCGTGATCGGCGATTTGCCCGATCCGGTGCCCGGTCCAAGGGAAGTGCTTGTGGCCGTCAGAGCCTGCGCGATCAACCCGATCGATACCTACGTGCGGGCCGGCATGGTAGCGATGCCGCTCCCGTTTCCCTTCGTCGTCGGTTGTGATCTGGCCGGTGAGGTGGTGGCCGTGGGCAGCGATGTCGATCGGTTGAAGCCGGGCATGCGTGTGTGGGGCTCCAATCAGGGACTGCTCGGCCGGCAGGGCACGTGTGCGGAATTGGCGGCCGTTGACGAGCGGTGGCTCTATCCGACGCCCGATGGCGTGAGCGACCGCGACGCGGCAGCGGCGGCGCTGGTCTCGATCACGGCCCACCTCGGCCTGGTGGAGCATGCGGGGCTCCGGCGGGGTGAGACGATCTTCGTCAACGGTGGCTCAGGAGGCGTCGGCACCGCGGTGGTGCAGATTGCCAAGGCGCTGGGTGGCCGCGTGATCGCCTCGGCCGGAACGCCGCAGAAGCGAGAGATGGTGAAACGGCTCGGCGCCGATCTCGTGGTCGACTACCACGATTCCGCCGCGATGATCGCTGCCGTTCGGGAAGCAGCCCCGGAAGGTGTCGCTGTCTACTGGGAAACGATTCGTGAGCCGGCCTTCGATCAGGCGGTTGAAATGCTCGGTGATGGCGGACGCATGGTGATCATGGCGGGGCGTGATGCCCGGCCGCCATTTCCGGTGGGGCCGTTTTATGTGAAGCAGTGCCGGCTGCTGGGCTTCGTGATGTTCAAGGCGTCGAGCCACACGCAGGCCGCGGCAGCCATCGACATCAACCGCTGGCTGGCGGCTGGAGCCCTCAGGGTGCCGATCGATCGGGTCCTCCCGCTCAACGCCACGGCCGAAGCCCATGCCATTCAGGAGGCCGCCACGATCCATCGCTCCGGCAGCCTCTCCGGCAAGCTCGTCATCGAGTGCCAACGCTGAAACGCATCAGAGATCTGTGAAGCACCGGCTCGGGGGCGGCAAAAGTCTTGTCGCTGGGCGAGGATACGCCCAACGCTCCTCGAGCGTTCGCCGACCCCCTCGCCTTCATTGTCTCAGCTTTTCAAAAATTGGCACTGAAGTGCTCGTGTTTCAGCGGCCGAATGACCAGGGCCAGCGGGCGGCTCGCGAGGGCTGCTTGGTTGGTTGCGGTCGCTGCTGCTGTGGCGGCTGCTGGCCGCTCTGCTCGGGGGCAGTTCGTTCCCGGCGAATCTTTTGGAGCTCCTCGTCAACCGCCCCGATCGTGGCCCGCAGGTTGGGGAACAGGCCGTCGAAGGCCGATGGCGGCTGCTGCGACTCGGTGTTGGGATGGGTCTCAAGCGTCGGCGCCTGGGCCACCCGCGGCACCGACTTCGATCGTGCCGTGGCGGTCGGTTGCGCGGGCCGCTTGGCTGGCGCGCTCGGCTTGGCCGGTGCTGGCGTTTGCTTCGCGACAGCTTCCGGAGCCGGCTGTGCTGAGGCAGTTTGGGTCGGTGCAGTTTGGGCTGGAGCGGCCTCGGCAGGGGCCTGTGGTTCAACGGCAGCTGTCTGCGGCGCCGGCGAGGTAAACGATGCTTCGGCCTGCACGGCGATCCGTTCCGGCACCACCAGGTAACGCTTGGGAGCAGTGGCCACCGGAGCCGGTTCTTCCGTCGGCATCAAAGGCGGGATGTCGGCGGTTTTCACCACCTCATCGATTGAGGGCGTGGAGATCGTCGGCTCAGGAACCACTGCCTCGGTCGGTGCCGCAACGGCTTCCGCCACGATGTCGGTCGCCTGCGGGATCGTATCGTTCCGTGAGGCAAGCTCTTCCGCAGCGGGCTCACTCGCTGCCACCTCGACCGGAGCAGCCTCCGGCGGGGCGACAGGTGATTCCGCAACCGGTTTTGCAACTTCCGTTACTTCCGTAACAAGAGGAGCCTGCGGGGCGGGAGGAGCCTGCGGGGCGGGCTGATCTGCAGCCACCCACAGGTCGGCATCGGGCTGGGCGTTGGGTGCTGGATCAAATGTCCGCGGCGCGTAGGTTTCCACGACCTGCTCCACCGACTCTGCCGGCGTCGAACGGGCTTCGGCAGCCATCAGCTGCACCGACAGCAGCGGCTGGCCTTCCCGCACCGGATGCTTCACCAGCATCCCTTCGAAGCGATCGTCGGCCCGCAGCGCCGTGGTCGGCAGCATGGCCTTTGGCCAGTCCCGCAGGGCGACGTCCCAGATCGTCACGGGCGATCCCTGGGCCAGGTCGCGGAGGGCGACGAAGATCGGCTCACACTCCACCTGCGGCTTGGCCTGCGCGAGATGCACGTCGAGCGCACGGTTGATGCCGACGGCCGCGACGGCGCCGGCCACGAAGGCGGCGGCGAAGACGGTGAGGGCCTTAGGGCGTTGGGGACGGGGGGTGGCAGATGTTTTCGGCATGGCAAGACTCCCGAGCAGTGTCGGTTGAATCGGCACAATCACGCGCCGCAGAGCATGCCAATTCGGGGACGCATGAGTTGTTTGCCAAAACCCCGCAGTTTGACGTCTGCTGGTGACGCGGCTCGGGGTTGCCCGTGCCGTGTGGCGTAGGCTTCAGCCTGCGAATCCGGCTGCAAGGTGACGCAGCGAGGGGTTGCCCGTGCCACGTCGCCGGACGTTCGCTGCGTCGACCAATCCGCTTCGCGGATCGGTGCCCGCTGCCCTTCGCTCACTCGGATGCAAACTGCGCTCCGCCATCCTGGCTGCGCTTGTTTGCATACGCCGGCTCAGTGGCACGGGCAACCCCTCGCTCGAAAAGTAGGACAGGCTTCAGCCTGTCGAACGGACAACCCCGCGCCGAGAAAGTAGGACAGGCTTCAGCCTGTCGCTGTCCGAATCCGTCGCCTGCGTGCAGCCCTCCGCCGCTACTCCTGCGCGGTGAACGCTGGGTCGGGAAGACGGGCCAGGGGGCGGAGGGCGATCAGTCGCCGACCGGCGATGGCGTTGTCGGGATCACGGCAAAAGGCGTCGCCCACGGTCGATGACGGTTCGCCCACGCAGCTGACCAGAAGGATCGATTCCGGTGCGATCGTCGCTTCGAAGAGCAGGTGATCAAGTTCATGCCGCTTCTGGCCTGCCTCGAGGCGAAATACACCGTCGTCGCCCACCCATGTTCGCTCCGTCGGGCCATGCTTGATCACGGGGCAGACCTGCACCCGTACCTTTCCATGGGCAGCCGGCCAGGCCCGCACGATAAACACCGCGCTGGCATCGTGATAGGTCGCCCCCTGCACGGCGTCATTGATGCTCTCCATGAGAATCAGCTCGTCGAGGCCGCTGGCGGCCAGCACCTCGTTTTCGCGGCCGGGCAGAAGCCGTAGCGTGCGTCGCACCACGGCCGGCGCCTCGATCAGCGATGCCGTAGCAGCCGTGTCGAGGGCTGGGTCGATTGGCTGGATAAACCGGGCCTTGAGTTCCGGTGGGAGGGCCGCCGCGACCACGCCCACCCGCAGCCCATTGGCCTGCAGCCGGCGACGCACATCGCCGGAGAGCACCTGCTCGTCGGTGAGATTCCAGATGTCGGCGGTGAGTTGTGCATCGTGTTCACCGTGACGGACAAACACGAGCTCACAGGGGATCGTTCGCGGTTCGAGCTTGGTGGTGGCGCCGAGTGGGATCGTGTCGTCGGCATCGCCTGACGCTCGGCCCGTCGGCGCGAAGATCGCCAGCCGGCAGCCGGTCGCCAGGCAGAGCAAGAGGGCCCATGGAAGAAGATGGCGAGACATGGCGGCACCGGCCGACTCTGAACGACAAAAAGCCGCGGGAGGGTAGAAAACCGACGCAGCACCGACAACTGCGAAAAGTGGCGAAGGAGGGGAGCCTTGCGGGGCTCAGGGTTGCCAGTGCCACATCGCCGGACATTCGCGGGGCTCGGAGTTGCCAGTGCCACATCGCCGGACGTTCGCGAAGGGCATCCTGCCCTTCGCTCACT
>JAQBZA010000227.1 GCA_027622795.1 Planctomycetota bacterium
GCGGGTGACCTTCAGCCCTGCCGGATTCTCGTGCCGGGCTGCGGTCGGGGGCATGAGGCGGTGGCTCTGGCCAAGGCTGGTTTCGACGTGACAGGCGTTGACTTCGCGGCCGCTGCGGTGAAGGCCGCTCGTGCCCAACTCGCGAGCGACGATCTGGCTGCGGATATCGTGCATTCAGATCTCTTTGCGTACCGGCCCGACTTACCGTTCGAGGCGATCTACGAGCAGACCTGCCTTTGTGCATTGCCGCCCGAGCGGTGGGCGGAGTACGAACAGCGGCTGGCCACGTGGCTTATGCCGGGGGGGCGTCTGTTCACCGCTTTCATGCAGACGGACTCGACCGACGGCCCACCCTTCGCCTGCCGCCCCGAAGCGATGCGAGACTTGTTTGCCGCTCATCGCTGGGAGTGGCCAGATCGGCTTGAGCCCGAAGAGCACCCCACCGGGCTCGTAGAACTGACGGGCGTACTGCGGCGACGGTGAGTAGCTCCATCACGCCGACCACACTCGCTGCGTCGATTGGGCTGAAGGCGAGCGGGTCCTGAACGAGATCATCTACGAGTGCCAGCGAAGCCTTGAGGGAAGTGCCAACGCCAAGATCGATCAGGAGGCGGGGGCGAGGGGATCGGGTTGAGGGAGTGATGGGCCGGGCTGGTTTTCATGACCGCAGATACGATGGAGCCAAATGTGTAGAGTGTCTGCCTCATAGAGTCGCCACATTGGCTCAATTTCTTACCATGCGGAATTGTCTTCAGAGCATCCCTAAAGGAATGTACAAAATGCTTTTTGTGAACGTTGTTCGAACGCTGCTGGCGGGTGTGCTCTGGGCTGTTCTTTCCGACGCCCTTTCAGCGGACAACACGCTGGTGTTCAACACGACCGCGCCGACCAACGATCTGCAGGGTTCGCTGGAGGCGCAGGTGCTGTTTGCCCAAAGTCAGATCGTGCCTGCACGACTTCGTGAGGGGGATCACCAACCGCACCTGATCGGGCATCGCACATGCCTGGTAATGGTGCGGCCGGTCAAGGCCGACGACGTCACACCGATGCAGGTGGCCGCAGTCGACAAAAACGGGAAAACTCTCGGCATCCTCGATCTTGACCCACCGGCAAAACTCCCCAAGACGACCTACTTTCTCGATGGGCTGCCGCAGGGGCCGATCGATTTTGATCCGCCAACCGGCGCTACCGGGGTCGTTGCGGGGAGTGATGACCTCAAGAAGGTGAGCAAGCCGGGCGAGACGTTTCTTGCTGAGTTGCTAAAGAAGAATGCATTGGTGGAAATCCACACCGCTGACGGCCAGTGGGTCCGCGATGTGTACCTGCCAGAAGACAATTATCTCGACGTGAAGATGGTCCGTGTCTCTTCGAATGCCGGGTACGCATCAACCATCCACTACAGCGGTCGCACCGCAGTCATCGCCCGCGGCCAAACCCTCCAGTTTAAGGCCGCGGGTGGCCAGTGGATTCTGGAGAGCGAACTCGAAAATCAGCGTCTCGTCTATGCATCGGCAACGTGGAGTGGCGTGTTGCCCGCAGACTGGATCGTCCCCGGGCTCAACCTGTGGTTTCGACAGGGAAATCTCCGTGGCCAGTTGATTGACCTGACGATCGGCGCCCCTGGCGAACTCCTTCTGCATACCATCGATCTTGGCATGCTCGTCCCGCCGCGTGGTCAGTTCAAGTTTGCAAGCGATCCGACCGCGCATCGGGAATACTTCCAGACTGTGCCAACCAGCCGCATGATCGTCAGTCAGTACGCGCCGGTGTTTCTCCGTCAGGTGATGCTGCCCAATGGCACGCTGCTCGTCGATCAAGATCCGGACACCGGGGGCTGGCATAACGGCACGATGCGTCAGCACATCGGCAAGGAATTGATTTCGCACGGCATCGACAACGCCAACTACGGCATCCACAGCACGGCGGGTGAAGGGGAAGGCAGCCATCCATACCTGGTTGCTCAACTGACGGCACACAACAGTTCCGGCAGATACTCTAACGGCATCGTGACGCACGGGGGTTCGGGCGGCGGCGGCATCGTGACGCTCGATAACACGCTGGGCAATGAATTCAGCCACGAGGTAGGCCACAACTACGGACTCGGCCACTACGTGGGGGGCTTTCTTGGTTCGGTGCACCGCGGCGCCAACGAGGTCAATTCGACGTGGGGCTGGGACGCCGACAAGAACCGCTTCCTCCCCAATTTTTCACCGACCCGCAGCGGCAAAGACACCTGCGTGAATGACCAGTGCCAGAGTCCGTTTCACGGCCGTTCGTTTGGGCTCGATGCGATGGCAGGCGGTGCGCCGCTCTCAAGCGCGAATCGCTTCACCTTGTATACGCCGTACTCGGCAACGATCATCCAAGCCTTCTTTGAAGATAAAGCGGTGTTTGACGCTGACTCGCCCACCGGCTTTCGAAAGTGGGATGCCAGTACCAAGTCGATGGAACCGTACCGCCACTCCATCGATCGGAGTGAAAAAATCGATGCCCCAATCGATGATCTCACGTCGCAAACATTGGCATCTTTGCTGGCTGAATACGATCTCGTGCGGGTGATGATGCAGGATGGAAAATGGACAAAAAATGTGGAAGTGCCTCCTGCTTCTCCTGTCAATCGTGGACGCACCGTGGCCCTTGACCAAGCCGCGACATATGACAGCTTCCTTACCATCAATGGAGGGCAGATCAAAATGCCCCGTGGCTTCAAAGGAAGCTACACGTCTGACGGGAAGCGTTGGCGAGAAGGGGAAGCTGAGCACCACCAGATCGAGCGCAAGCCACAGGCTTTCGGCATCCCGGTCACAACACTGGTCGGCTACTACGATCCACAGAACGAATTGGTCAGCTACATCTTTCCCGCGCTCCATGGTGCATACGGCTTCACCTACGCCGACGATCATGATCGCGTGACTGATCAAGACTGCTACCTGCTGGTCGAGACCAGCGAGGGACCTCTTCGTTTTCGCTTGGCCAACCATCGCATCAGTCCGAACGTGATGAACAAGTTTCATGTCAACATCCCTGAGTCAAGTGAGCCGAGCAGCGTGTCGGTCGTGTGCCGGGGAAAAGTTGCCGACAAAAAAGTGATCGCTCGTGTGACCGAGCCACTCACCTATACAGTTCACGGCGAGTAACCCGCACGTGTTGGTCAAAACCCCAATCACCCCAGATGGATCACGGAACCTGTGAGACGGCAGTGCCATCTCACAGCGGGCCACGTCGACGGCACCACCGAGGTTTTCCAATGAGCCCCCTTGAGGATGACGACGACGACCACTGGGATGACGACGAACTTGACGAGGGTGATGACTCAGGCGACGAGCCGACGCTGCCCTGCCCCTACTGCGGCGAAGAAATGCTCGAGGACTCGCCACGATGCCCCTCCTGCGGGCAATACATCTCCGCCGAGGATCAGCCCGGCCCCCGCCGGCCGCTGTGGGTGATCGCCACGGCCCTGCTCTGTCTGGCAATCGCCCTGTGGTGGGTTTTCGCGTAGCGGCTGGCAACGTAGGACAAGAACGGGCGACCACTGTCGGATCGACCGACCCACGGTTGTGACGGAGTTTTGGCCGTCCTATGATCCCAGCTCCTTTTCGTCATCCCACGCCCCCTGCGAGTCTGTCATCGTGTTGAAGGTGTATGCCGATCGCTGGGGACTGGTGACGGGCGCCTCGTCCGGAATCGGCGCCGAGTTTGCCCGACAGCTGGCGGCTCGGGGCATGCATCTGGTGCTGGTGGCCCGTCGTGAAGATCGTCTGCAGACGCTGGCGCGGGAGCTCGAGGCGGCCCATGGCATCCGCTGCGAAATTGTTCCCGCCGACCTGTCCCAGCCGCATGCGGGCCGACAGCTGCTCGCCGAGGTGTCCCGTCGTGGAATTGTCGTGGAGCTGCTCGTCAATAACGCCGGGCTGGGCATGGTGTCGTCGGTGCAGAAGACCGACCTCGGGCGGGCGATGGAGTTGATTCAGGTCAACGTCATGGGCCTGACCGAGCTGACGCTGTTGATGGCCAAAGAGATGGCGGACCGCGGGCACGGCGGAATCATCAACATCGGCTCGATCGTTTCGTTTCAGCCCGTCGGCTACATGGGAGTCTATGCGGCAAGCAAGGCGTATGTGCTGCACTTCAGCGAGGCACTGTGGGCGGAGATGCGGAGCCATGGTGTCACGGTGACGACGCTCTGCCCGGGAACGACACGGACCGAGTTCTTTGACACGTCGGGGGTTCCCGGTTGGGCTGAGAAGAACCGCGGGGCAGATGTGGCGTCGGTGGTTCGTGCGGGGCTCAAGGCATTCGACGCCGGTCGGCAATATGTGGTCGCGGGCTGGGCCAACTACCTCGTGTCCCTCGCCGCGCGGCTCGCCACCCGGGCGACGGTTGTCAAATCGAGCATGGGCATCTTCCGCAACCATGGCTAATCCTCCGGCAACGCGTCGTACCGATCTCGATGGCCTCCGCAGCTTTGCGATGCTGCTCGGCGTCGCCCTGCATGCGGCGATGAGTTTTGTGACGTTTCCCTGGCCTGTGCGGGACACCGAGCGGAGCGATGTGCTTCTCCTGCTGATCGGAGCTGTCCATGGCTTCCGGATGCCGCTCTTCTTTCTGTTGAGCGGCTATTTCACGATGCTCGTCTACAGCCGCCGCGGGCTCATGAGCCTCCTGGAGCAGCGGTTCACGCGAATCTTCCTGCCGCTGGTGTTTGCCCTCATCACGATCGTGCCGCTCGACAAGGTGATCGACGCCTACGCCCTGCGAACAAATCGGCCGGAGCCCGCCCTGAGCGACATACTCGTGGGCGATGAGGCCGCAGTTCGCCGCCAGCTCACCGCTCCCGGTGGAGCCGACCGAAGAGACGCCTTCTGGGGCCTCACTCCCCTGGCGTGGGCCACGATGCGGGGCGACCCGGAAATCGTGGCAGCGGTCCTTGACGCGGGCGGCACCCCCGACGAGCGCGATCGCAGCGGCAACACGCTGCTCCATCACGCCGCGTATTTCGGCCGGGATGCGGTGGCGAAGCTCCTCACGGAGCGGGGAGCAGACCCAACCGCCGTGAACGCGGTCGGTCGCATGCCGGCGGCGATGCTGAGCCTGCCGGCCGATATCGCGAGCGAGTTTGCACCGCTCACGGGCATGAATCCGGTTGCTGTTGACGAGATTCTCGCCGGTCGGGAGCGACTCCGTGGCCTCCTCCCCACAGGGCCGAATCCGCAGGCCACGCTCGGCGGGCCGCTCGATCGGGCGACGCTCGCCTGGTCGGAGATCCTGTCGGCGAACTGGCTCCGCCTCCGCAGCGGTTCATGGTCGTTGCATCTCGTGCAGACGAATATCTTTCATCACCTCTGGTTTCTCTGGTTCCTCTGCTGGCTCGTGGATGCGTTTGCGATCCTCGCCCTGGCGGGCCTCCTGCCGACGGGCCGCGGCCGCTGGTGGCTCGTGGCAGCCTCGTGCCTGCCGCAGTTGGTGATGGGGATGTTGATGGCGGCGAGCTACGGCCCCGACTCGTCGTTCGGAATCCTGCCGCGGCCGCACCTGCTCGTGTTCTACGCCTGCTTCTATTTTTTTGGCGTGGCCACCTTCGCCGCCTCAGGCCTCGACACGCAGCTGGGCCGCCACTGGAAGCTGCTCCTGCCGACGGCAATCGTGCTCTTCGTGGCTGGCATCGCG
>JAQBZA010000228.1 GCA_027622795.1 Planctomycetota bacterium
TGTGGCGGCGACATCCGGCTGATCGCGTTCATCACGGAGCCGGGGCCGATCCGGAAGATCCTCACACATCTCGGCGAACCACTCGAGCCACCGCCGGTGTCGCCCGCTCGTGGCCCGCCCACCGACTGGGGCGAGCTCATCCAGGCGCATGATGACCGCGACATCTTTCAGGCGTCGCGCGACGAGTTGCCCGTGATCGATATTCACAGCCTCTGACCGGAGTCGGACGCGAGGCGTCGAAGCCCCGGGAACGGCCGACTGGGACACGGTCTGCACAGACGCCAGAAAAACGCCACCGAAGCGGGGGCGGGGCGTTTCGAGAAACCCGCTCCCGACGCCCGGGCCGCTCCTCCCGAGGCTCACGAGTCGCTCATCAGCCGGAAGACCGGTGCGGAGGTGCCATTGACCGGGCTATCCTTTTCACCGAGGTCATCGGCTGGCCCTCCGAAGTGTCTTTGCCAGTATACAGCAATGCTTTCCTGCACGGTGTCGATCGCTCGCTGGCGGTTGGCGGTGGAGGAAGCGGTCTGTTAGGCTCTTTGCGTTCGGAGGCCGGGAGTGTTCGGCCTCAATCGTCTGCCCCCGTGACGGTTCGTCTCGCGCCGATTCTCTCGGCATGTCGGGCCGGGGGCGTTTCCCGTTGATCGTGCGGCGGCGTCGGCCTTTCGGCGCAGCCATTTTTTCTCCCCTCGTGAGGCCCCTATCGCCTTGATCGTCGTCGGACCGTTCGGCGACACGCCCATCCACTCCGCAGGAAGGTTGCAGCAGACATGCTCGCGTTTCCCCATCGCATCGTCTTCATCGGGTTTGGCTCCGTCGCGCGCTGCACCCTCCCGATTCTCTTCAAGCATATCGCGATCCCGCCCAGCCGGGTCACGATCATCGACTTTAACCCGGCCGAGCTGCAGCTGAAGCCCTGGCTCGAGCAGGGCGTGCGGCTGGTGAAGAATCGCATCGCCCCCGACAGCCTCGATCGCATCCTCGGCCCGCTGCTCTCCCCCGGCGATCTCCTCATCGATCTGGCCTGGAATATCCACACCGGCGAGGTGATCGACTGGTGCCACGGCAAGGGCGTGATGTACATCAACACGGCCGTCGAGCTGTGGGATCCCTACGATTTTCCGGCGGGCACGCACCCCACCGAGCTCACGCTCTACTCCCGCCACATGGAGCTGCGGCAGATTCGTGACCGCTGGACGGAGTGGGGGCCGACAGCGGTTGTCGAGCACGGGGCCAACCCTGGGCTCATCAGTCATTTCACGAAGCAGGGGCTTCTCGACATCGCGGAGGCATCGCTTGCTGAAAAGCGGCTTGCCGGCGAGCGGGCCGAACGGGTTCGCGACCACATGCAGGCGCAGGCCTTCAACCTGCTGGCCCGCGATCTCGGCGTGAGGGTGATCCACTGTAGTGAGCGGGATACGCAGATCACGGAGCGGCCGAAGGAGGTCGATGAGTTTGTCAACACCTGGAGCGTTGAGGGCTTCCGCGAAGAGGGCACGATGACGGCCGAGCTCGGCTGGGGCACCCACGAAAAGGAGCTGCCCGAGTTTGCCTATGACCACGAGCATGGCCCCGGCGGGCAGATCTGCCTGGCGCGGATGGGGATCAACACGCTGGTGACCAGCTGGGTGCCCTACCACACGATCGTTGGCATGGTGGTGCGGCATGGCGAGGCCTTCACGATCACCGACCATCTCACGGTATGGGAAGACGAGCAGGCCGCCTACCGGCCGACGGTCTGCTATGCCTACTGCCCGAGCAACGCGGCGATCGCCAGCCTCTGGGAGCTGCGGGGCCGCAACTACAAGATCCAGCCGCGGGAGCGGATCCTCTACGACGAGATCACCAGCGGCTGCGATATTCTGGGTGCGCTGATCATGGGGCATCCGTTCACGAGTTGGTGGTGTGGGTCGGATCTCTCGATCGACGAATCGCGGCGGCTCGTGCCGGGGCAGAATGCCACCAC
Organism: Planctomycetota bacterium; assembly: GCA_027622795.1. Classification (GTDB taxonomy): domain Bacteria; phylum Planctomycetota; class Planctomycetia; order Pirellulales; family UBA1268; genus CACORA01. The sequence continues at coordinate 1,967 of JAQBZA010000228.1, forward strand.
GATGCAGGTGGCGATTTCGGTGGTGGCAGCGGTGATGTGGATGATCGAGCATCCGCTGTGCGGGTTTCGGGTACCCGACGAGTTGCCGCACGAGGCGATCCTGAAAGTCGCAAAGCCGTATCTGGGCGACTTCATCTCCACGCCGAGCGACTGGACGCCGCTGGCCGACTACGAGAATCCGTTTGAGGGCTACAATCAGCCGCAGCAGGATCCAGACGACGTCTGGCAGTTCAAAAACTTTTTGATCACCGATGGTGGGTGAGCGAGGAGCCGGTCATGACACCGCGACGTGCAGCAGCAGGGAATGGACAGGCCTCGCGGCCCTGGATCGACGGCCTGATCACCTCGGGCCTGCCCCGTGATCATTTCCCTGCCGAGGGGGCCGATCCCGACACCGTCTGCGACGTACTCACCGAAGAGCTGCTGCTCGACGGCAACAGCAAGCAGAATCTTGCCACGTTCTGCCAGACCTGGGAGAGCCCGCAGGTGCATCGCTTGATGGATCTGGCGATCGACAAAAATCTGATCGATAAAGATGAATACCCGCAGACCACCGAGATCGAACAGCGGTGCATCGCGCTGTTGGCCGACCTCTGGCATGCGCCCGGGCAGCCGACGGGCTGCTCCACCGTGGGGTCGAGCGAGGCGGCGATGCTCGGCGGCATGGCGGCAAAGTGGCGGTGGCGGGCCCGGCAAAAGGCGGCTGGCAAGCCGACCGACCAGCCCAACATGGTCTGCGGCAGTGTGCAGATCTGTTGGAAGAAGTTTGCCCGCTACTGGGATATCGAGATGCGGGAAGTGGAGATGAAGCCTGGCCGGCTGTGCCTCGAGCCGGAAGACGTGCTGGCCCAGGTTGATGACAACACAATCTTCGTGGTGCCCACCCTCGGCGTCACCTACCATGGACTTTATGAAGATGTCGCCGGCATCGCCGCGGCGCTCGATGGGCTCCAGCAGAAGACCGGCCTCGATGTGCCGATCCATGTCGATGCGGCCAGCGGGGGATTCGTGGCGCCGTTCACCGATCCCGATCATGCGGCGTGGGATTTTCGGCTGCCGCGGGTGAAGTCGATCAATGCGTCGGGCCACAAGTTTGGCCTGGCGCCGTTGGGGGTGGGCTGGGTGTTGTGGCGGGAGCCGGCCGACCTGCCCGATGACCTCGTCTTTCATGTGAGCTATCTCGGCGGCGACATGCCGACCTTTCAGATCAACTTCTCGCGGCCGGCGGGGCAGGTGATCGCGCAATACTTCGATTTCGTACGGCTCGGCCGCGCGGGCTACACCACGATCCACGAAGAGTCGCATGCGGTGGCGAGGTGGTGCGCCGGCGAGATCGGCGGGCTCGACGGGTTTGAGATCGTGCACGACGGTGATCCGAAGCGGGGCATTCCGACGGTGGTGTGGACGCTGGATGAGGGGGCCGCGAAGCCCTACACGCTTTACGATCTTGCCGACCGCCTGCGGATGCGGGGCTGGCAGGTGCCGGCCTATCCGTTTACAGGGGAGCTGGCCGGGAACGCGTTTCAGCGGATTCTCGTGAAGCGGGATTTCAATCGAGAAATGGCCGATCTGTTGCTGCGGGACATTCGGCAGGCGGTGGCATATCTGGAGGCCCGGCCGGCAGGGCAGGGAGGCGCCGCGGCGCAGGGCGGATACAGTCATTTGTGATGGCTCATGATCTTGCTGATCTGATTGCAAACCTTGCCTCCACCGATGCCGACACTCGGGCGGCGGCGGCAGAGTCGCTCGGCCAAATGGCCACCGATGCGGCGCCGGCGGCGGTCGCGCTCGTGGAGGCCTGTCGCGATGCCGATGACCGCGTGCGAGAGTGGGCGCTGGCGGCGCTGGAAGATCTGGGGCCGCCGCCGGAAGACGCGGTGTCGAAGCTGACTTTGCTGGTGAGCGACAAGAATCCGCTCACGGGCTACTGGGCGGCCACGCTCCTCGGGCGGTGTGGTGAAGGGGCGGCGAGTGCGGTAGACGCATTGGCGAAGGCCGTCGATTCCGGTGCCGACCTTGCCGTGCGCGAGCGGGCGGCGTGGGCGTTGGGGCAGATCGGCCCTGCGGCCTCGGCAGCCCGCGGTGTTTTGGAAAAGGCTGCGGCCGCCGCCGATGAGCGGTTGGCGCGGCTGGCCAGCGACGCGCTCGCGGGGATGGAGGAGACAGGCTGAAGCCTGTCCTACCTCGACGGGCGGAGCCTGTGCTGCGCTGCCCTTTCCTGCCGATAAATCTCGGCAGGGGGGCCGCGGGTGGCGAAAAAGAAGAAGACGGTCACGAAGAAGTCGTCGTCATCGCTGACGTCGATGTGGCTCTCGCTGACCACGATCATGTCGCTTGTCGGCGGCACGGGCGTGTCGGGCTGGGTGAATCCCGACCTGCCTGTCATCGGGCCGATCGTGACGTCGGTCATGTCGATGTCGTCCGGCTCGTCGACTGCCCAGCCCAGCGGCCCACCTGGCGGCATGCAGCCGATGCAGCCCGGCGGAACATACCCCGCCACCATGCAGCCTGCTGCCATGCAGCCGGCCGCCATGATGACCGCCGGCTGGGGCGGATCCGCGCAACAGCCGCAGCAGCAGCCACAGCAGTGGGGGGCGGCCTCGCCGACCACGCCCGCCGTGCCGCAGCGGCCGATGGCTTCGGGCAGTCCGCCACTGGCATCGATCTCCTATCCGCCGCCCCCACCGGCTCCGCCGCCACCCCCGCCAGCAGCCAATGGCAAGCCGCCGGATGCGTTGCTCATCTGCAGTTTTAATATTCAGGTGTTTGGCGAGTCGAAGCTGGCCAAGCCGGAGGTGGTGGAGGTGCTCGCCCGGGTCGTGCGGATGTTCGACATCGTGGCGATCCAGGAGGTGCGGGCGAAGTCCGACTCGGTCGTGCCCACATTCGTGCAGGCGGTGAATGCCAACGGCAGCCGCTACCACTGGGTGATCGGGCCACGGCTGGGCCGCACGGTGAGCAAGGAGCAATACACGTTTGTGTATGACACGGCGCGGGTCGAGGTCGATCCATCGTCGGTCGGCACCGCGGCCAACCCGGGCGACAAGTTGCATCGGCCGCCGATGTTTGCCCGGTTTCGCACGCGGGCCAATCCACCGGAGTCGGCGTTTACGTTTTGGATGGTCGATATCCACACCGATCCCGATGAGGTGCCGCAGGAGGTTGATGCGTTGGCTGATGTGTTCGTGGCGATGCAGCAGGCCCGGCCTGATGAAGACGACGTGATTCTGCTGGGCGACCTGAATGCGGCTCCCAACCAGTTTGGGCGGATCGCCCAGATCCCGAATATCGGCTGGGCGGTGTCGGGCACCAACACCAACACCCGCCGCAGACAGACCTACGACAACATCATCTTCAGCCGTGCGGCGACGGCCGAGTATCTGGGCCGCTGGGGCGTGCTCGACCTGCAGAGCACGTTTGGGCTGTCGCTCGACGACGCCCTCAAGGTGTCAGACCACAATCCCGTCTGGGCCGCATTTTCCCCCTGGGAAATCCGCCGATAATTGGGGACGGGAGCGGATTTCCGTTTTGCCTTCTTTTGCACCGTCAGCCCGTCAGGCGACGAGGCGGAAATCCGCTCCCGTCCCCAATTATTTGGTTGCTGGATGGTGGGCAAGTGCTATCATGCCCGCCATGCCAAGGACGAAACGCATGTACACTTCCGGTGTCATTCGCC
>JAQBZA010000229.1 GCA_027622795.1 Planctomycetota bacterium
CGGGCCCTCGATCCGCTGGCTGCCAGCAGGCTCGTGCCGCTGGTGCGGCAGGTGGCCGCGGGCCTTCCGGGCACCTTCGCGGTCGCCAAGCAATCGAGCCTCTTCGAGCAGGGGATCGGATCGGGGCGGTCGATCGACGTCGAGATCACCGGCCCGGATCTGGAGAAGCTGGTCGGGCTCGGCGTGCGGGTGATGGGCATGCTGCGGGAGGCGACCCCCGGCAGCCAAAACCTGCCGAAGCCGTCGCTTGATCTCTCAAGCCCGGAGGTGCAGCTGGTGCCTCGGCTCGAGCAAGCCGCCGACATGCGGCTTGACACGCGCCAACTTGGTTACATGGTCGACTGCCTGGTCGATGGTGGCTATGCCACCGATTACTTTCTCGGCAGTGATCGCATCGACCTCGTGATCAAGGGTGAGGACCGTTTCGTGCAGCGCACCCAGGATCTCCGCAGCCTGCCAGTGGTCACGCCGGGCGGCCAGCTTGTGCCGCTGGAGAGCGTGGCGGAGATTCGTGAATACTCAAGCGGCCCGGAGCAGATTCTCCACCGGGAACGAGAGCGTTCGATCACGGTACAGGTTTCGCCTCCGGAGCGGATGCCGCTGGAAGAGGCCCAAGAGCGAATTCAGACGATGGTGGTCAACCCACTGGTGTCGTCTGGAGATCTTGATGGTGGCTATGCAATCACACTCGGCGGCACGGCTGACAAACTCCGAGCCACATGGCGGGCACTGTGGTTTAACCTGGTCCTTGCCGGACTGATCACCTATCTCCTGATGGCAGCGCTCTTTGAGTCGTGGTTTTATCCGGCCGTGATTATCACAGCCGTGCCGCTGGGGGGCGTTGGCGGATTTGTCGGTCTGTCAATGCTCAATGCCATTGGTGGTCCTCTTGGCGTCTTTCAATCGCTCGATGTGCTCACAATGCTCGGGTTTGTCATCCTGATCGGAACCGTCGTCAACAATCCGATCCTCATCGTTGATCGGGCTTTGCAGCTGGTTCGAGGCGAAGGGTGGGAACCCAACGACGCGATTCTTGAAGCCGTTCGCAGTCGCATCCGTCCGATCTTCATGACAACCATGACAACCGTCTTGGGGTTGCTGCCCCTGGTGCTCTTTCCCGGCGCCGGCAGTGAACTCTACCGTGGCTTGGGGGCCGTGCTGCTCGGGGGCCTCTTCGTCGCCACGGCGATCACGCTCATTCTTGTGCCGGCGCTCTTGGGCCTATGCTTTCGATTCGTTCGCCCACGGACGACGGCGCGAGGCGAAACGCGACTCGAATTGCCGCCACTTTCAAGTAGCGAAACCCCAGTTCTCCAGATTCGTTAAAATGTGGAGAGCGACTTCTGGCCCCGGTGAAGGAGATCTCCTGATGCAATACCTTCAAATGTCCCTGGAACGCATCCCCTCCCCTCGCGCAGTTCTGCGTAAGCCTGGATTTACGCTGGTGGAACTGCTCGTGGTGATCGCAATCATCGGTGTGCTTATCGGTCTTCTCCTTCCGGCAGTCCAGGCCGCCCGAGAGGCTGGGCGGCGGATGGCATGTTCCAATAATTTGAAACAGGTGGGGCTTGCGGTGTCGCTGTCTGATGACGTCGCGAAATCGTTTCCGACAGGCCGCCTAACTCGTGACGAGTTCGACGTTTCGTGGGCGTTCCGAATCTTGCCCTTCATGGAAGAACAGGCGATCTACGACGCCCGGAATCCCGACACAACCGTTCCCTGCTGGGATCCCTCTAACTCCGCCGCCTTCCGAACTCCGGTGGCAGCCTTTTTTTGCCCCAGTCGCCGGGCTCCTGCTGCAGATCGCAATTTCGACAACAACAACGCTGCACCGGTTGTCGAGGGCGTGGCAGCAGGCGGCGATTTTGCGGCGAATGCAGGCACCTATTTCAACTACGCTCCGTCGACCAGCGGCGGTATCGATCCCAAGCAGGCTGGACCGATCCACACATTCTCGAAAGTTCGGGGAGCCCAAGTGACCGACGGGCTCAGCAAAACGTTTGCCATCGGAGAGCGGCATATCCCACCCGCTGATTCCTCCGTCGCTGCCAACATGGTGCACTACCAACAGGGAGATACGGCAATTTTTCCGTCCGATACGCCGCATGTGCTGTTTCGCGACACAGCCCGGGGATTGGCCGATGGGCCGAGTGACACGAGTAACCGGAAGTTTGGTAGCCGGCATCCGGGAATCACGCAGTTCGTGTTTCTCGATGGGCACGTTGAGGCAATCAGCAACGAGACGAGTCTCGACATCTTGCGGTGGTACTCCGCGATTGGTGATGGCAATGACCCGACGGCGCCTGCGGACGGTGCTGATCCGGGTCAGGGTGCCAGCTGAAAGGAGCCGTCATGCCAACCCGACGCCCACAAACACCTCAACCCGCACGGCCATCGTCTGTGCGATATGTCATTCTCGGAGTTGCCGGGGCCGCGGTCGCCATCGCGACCTGGCTGGTCTTTGGTCGAGGCCCGGATTTCGCAGACGAAGCGGTGTCGCTGCAGCGTCGCCTCCTGAGTCTCGACGTATCGCCTCAGGACCAAAAGGCGATGCTGACGGCACTCATGCGGCACGTTGACAAACTCGGCGGCGACGAGCAGCGACAACTCTTGGAAACGGTGCGGCAGGAATGGCGGGATATCCAGAGGCAGGATATGGATGCCTATTTTGCGGCTGACGAAGCTGATCGACAGGCAGCGATCGACCATTCTCTCGATCGTCTTGAGTTGATCACTGAGCTCTACTCCGCCTTCATTCCGGGCGGTATGCGGGTCCGGAAGCCCCGTCCGCGGGGCGATGCGACCCAAACGCCCAACCGCCGCCCTCCAACTGTTCGTCCAGACGCTTCGGCTCAGGCTGATCGCCGCAAAGCTCTCGAGAGCTACCTGACGGCTCTCGAGAAACGGGCCCGCGAGCGTGGCATTGACTTCAATGGTGCCCGCCGGATCCTGCAGCGGAGTTGACCAGCGCGCGAGACGAGGCCCCACCTGCTCATCCTGGCAGTTCCAGAAGAGGGGCTGCTTTATCCTCCCGGAATCGCTGCGTTCTGCTCATGCCAAGGCGTCGCGGGATTGACCAAGATTTAGGGCCGAGACCACAGCATTCGCACATGCGACCCAACGCCCTCGATCTCAAACTCAACAGACTCGACCGTCCAATTGGCTTTCCTGTAGAAATCAATGGCGGAGATCCTTGCATTGCACCAGATTGGCCACGAGGGCTGTATCACCACTGCCTCGGCCACAGCGTAGTCAAGCAACCGTCGGCCGAGTCCCTGTCGTTGAAAGGCTGTGTCGGTCGCCATGCCTCGTAATTGCCATGCGCCGCTCTTCTCCCACGCGGAGGTATAGAGCGACAGACAGGAAACAATTTCCTGATCGATTGTCGCTGCAAAATGGAGCGTGTCGGGGTCAGCGTCTCCGGGAAACTCAGCGGTGAATGCTGGGAGCCCCGGTCGAAGAATGCGATGGCGAAGCCCAAGAATGGCTGTGACTGGAAACAGGGAAATTTTGACATTCATCGACGATTGATGAAATCCGAAACGATGGCAAAGATTCGTCAGCACGGGCAGGCGACATCTCTCCACACGCCCTTGATTATCCCCGTGCCAGCCCATAGTTTGGGCGACCATCGACGTCGCGAAGAAAAGAAAAAGGCGCCGGTGGGAGTCGAACCCACGATGGCGGATTTGCAATCCGCTGCCTTAGCCACTTGGCTACGGCGCCACACGATCCACCTCCGACACGCTAGGGGAGGCTGGGCCAACTGGTCAAGACGTACCGGCTAGACCAACTGTTTCGAATGCTCCCGCGGGTGCGGTTGTTCCGTTGGGAATTTCCATCGGCGGTTCCCCCGCCGCATCTTCAGTTTTCAGCCCCTCCGAGCCCGCCGCCGTGTGGCAAGGCAGGTGCGTGGAAGTCGCCCCCCGAACCCGCTATAGTCTCCACCTTTTGCAGTCTCTCCGGGCTGACAGTTTTCTTTCACCCCACCGAACCCCTCTCGATCGAACAGGAAACGCGGGCATGGCGACGCAAGCGACGTGTGACATCGGACTGATCGGACTCGCCGTGATGGGGGAAAACCTGGCCCTCAACATTGCCAACCACGGCTATTCGATCGCCGTCTTCAACCGCACAACCAGCGTCACCGACGCCTTCACTGCCGGCCGGGGCGACCAGCCGAATGTCGTCGGCTGCCACACCCTCGAAGACCTCGTGGCCGCCCTCAAGCCGCGGCGGAAGGTGATGATGATGGTGAAGGCGGGCCCGGCCGTCGACCAGCTGATCCAGACGCTCCTGCCGCTCCTCGCTCCCGGCGACGTGATCATCGACGGCGGCAACACGCTCTATTCCGACACTGAGCGGCGGACGAAGGAGGTCGAGGCCGCCGGGCTGCTCTACATCGGCACGGGTGTCTCCGGTGGCGAAGAGGGAGCCCTCAAGGGCCCGAGCCTGATGCCCGGCGGCTCCAAGGCGGCCTGGCCGCTCGTGCAGCCAATCTTCCAGGCGATCGCCGCCAAGGTTGGCCCCGATGGAGACATCCCCTGCTGCGACTGGGTGGGGCCGCGAGGCGCCGGGCACTATGTGAAGATGGTGCACAACGGCATCGAATATGGCGACATGCAGCTGATCTGCGAGGCCTACTGGCTGCTCAAACACGGCGCCGGCCTCTCCAACGACGACCTCGCCGAGGTTTTCGACATCTGGAACAAGGGCGAACTCGACAGCTACCTGATCGAGATCACCCGCGATATCTTCACGGTGAAGGATCCCGACACGGGCGACTTCATGGTCGATCGGATCCTCGACAAGGCCGGCGCCAAGGGCACCGGCAAATGGATGAGCCAGCTGGCCCTCGATCTCGGCGTGCCCAGCACGCTGGTCACGGAGGCGGTCTACGCCCGTTGCCTGTCGGCCCTCAAGGAGGCCCGCGTGCGGGCGAGTAGCGTGCTCACCGGCCCCGATCTCAACACCCACGACGATCCCCTCACCTTCATCGACCAGGTGCGGCAGGCGCTGTATGCCTCCAAGATCGCCAGCTACGCCCAGGGCTACGTGCAGCTGGCGGCCGCCGCCAAGGAACACGACTGGCCGCTCGACTACGGCGGCATCGCCATGATGTGGCGGGGCGGATGCATCATCCGAGCCCAGTTCCTCGAACGAATCCACGAGGCCTACCGGGCCCAGCCCGACCTGGAAAACCTCATGCTCGCCCCCTACTTCGCCACCGCGCTCGCCAACGCCCAGAAGGCCTGGCGGCATGTCGTGGCCACCGCCGCCACCATCGGCATTCCCGTGCCGGCCTTCATGGCGGCGTTGTCCTACTACGACGGCTACCGCCACGCCAGCCTGCCGGCCAACCTCCTCCAGGCCCAGCGGGACTACTTCGGAGCCCACACCTACGAGCGGACCGACAAGCCCGGCACGTTCCACACTGAGTGGCTCGACCTTCGCAAGCCCGTGGGAGCATGAGCATGGACAACACCTTTATCGAAAACCTGTTCGGCCTCCGCGGCCGCACGGCTGTGGTCGTGGGGGGCACCGGCGTGCTCGGAGGAGCGCTGGCCGAAGGGCTCGCTCGGGCGGGAGCCTTCGTGGTGGTGGCCGGCCGGGGTGCCGATCGGGGCGTTG
>JAQBZA010000230.1 GCA_027622795.1 Planctomycetota bacterium
AGACGGCGCAGATGGCGGCGAGGTACGGGGGGGGGACCGGGCCCCCGAAGATGAAGGTGCTCGACCGGATCTTGAGCACGGTCTTCAAGTCGGGCGTGCAGGTGACAAACCCGCCGAGGCAGGAGAAGGCTTTGGAGAGCGAGCCCACCATCAACACATTGTCGAGCGTGCCCAGGGCAGCGGCGGCGGCCCCCCTGCCCCGTGGCCCGACCACGCCGGTGCCATGGGCATCGTCGACATAGAGCGTGCCGCCAAGGCTGCGGACAACCGTATCGAGTTCGGCCAGCGGCGGCGTCTTGCCCGACATGCTGTAGACGCCATCGATGGCCATCACCGCGCCCGGTGAAGCGGTGCGCTGCATGATGTCGGCGACGGCATGGGGCGAGGCCGCCGCGACCTGCTCCAGCCGCGCTCCACCCGCCGCGGCGAGCCGGGCGCCCTGATGCACACTGTCGTGTGACTCCCGATCGACGATGAGCAGGTCGCCAGCCCCGGTGATCGCAGGGAGCACGCCCATGTTGGTGAGCGTGACACTCGGAAAGATGAAGGTATCGGCCACGCCGAGCCACTGGGCGAGCTTTGCCTCGGCCTCGTCGGTGAGCACGGGGCTCGAGAACGCCCGCGAGGCACCGTTATGGGAGCCCCACTGGGGCAGCGCATCGCGGATTGCCTCGTGGACCCGGGGGTGTCGGTCGAGGCCGAGAAAACTGTCGGAGCCAAAGTTCCAAAACCGGTGGCCTTCGTAGGTGGCCCGGCGGTCGTCGGTCATGTCCTCGAGGCCAAGATCCTTGAGGTGAAGGCCGTCGTTGGCGGCGAGGAACGAGAGCGCCAGCCGCGTCACCTTGTGATTGGAAAGCCGCTCGGTGAGCGGCTCGAGGCCGGCAATCGGTGCGCCAGAGGCCGGAGTGGCCCGGCGGCGGCCCGTCAGTCGGGCCATGAGAGCGCGAACGGAAAGTTGTCCTCGAGTGGGCATGCGCCGTGGCTTCCTTGTCAGGCGTGGGGGATGTCCTGTCGGCCCCGCGGGAAACGTAGCAGATCGATCATTTTTTTGACCACACCACCCGGCGGCGCGGCGCGGCGATTGGGGTGCCGCTCGACATGGCTGGCGGGATACACTTCGGGGGAACGGCATGCCCCTGCCCACATTTTCTCCGATCGTCTGGAGCCAACGATGCCGCAGCCCGGCGACGGCCAAGGGCCGATTTTTCTTACCGCCACCGACTATGACCTCCCCAAAACCTTGCCGGAGGGGATCGCGAAGTACGCCAACTTCCGCCCCATGGCCACGGGGGGCACGGGCGTCCTCCGCACCTGTTTCGACCAGCTCACCGGCCGGACTGTCGTGATGAAGACACTGCTGCGGCAGTATCTCCTTGATGAGAAGGAAAACCGCCGACTCCTCCGTGAGGCCCGGGTGACGGCCCAGCTTCAGCACCCCAACACGGTGCCGGTCTACGAGATCGGCCGCGATCCTGTGCAGGGGCTCTACTTCACGATGAAGCGAGTCTCCGGCGAGAACTTGTTTGAGATCCTCAAGCGGGTCGCCACCAAGGTGCCGGAAACGGTGGCGGAGTTTCCACTGCGGCGGCGGGTCGACATCGTCGCCTCCGCGGGGCTCGCCCTCATGTATGCCCATGCCCGAGGTGTCATCCATCGTGATGTGAAGCCCGAAAATATCTGGGTCGGCAACTTCGGGGAGGTGATCCTACTCGACTGGGGCGTGGCCAAGGTGTGGGGCCAGCCCGACGATGCGCCGCTCTCCCCCCTGCTCGCCGCCCAGCAGGATCATCCGCAGGCGATCACCATGGCGGGTGACCGGCCGGGCACGCCGCTCTACATGTCGCCCGAGCAGATCAACGTCAACCGGGCCGCCGTCGATGAGCGGACCGACATCTTCAGCACCGGCGTGGTGCTCTACGAGACGACGGCTTTGCGGGAGCCGTTTCGCGGGCGGGTCATCCAGGAGACGTTTGAAAATATTCTCCACGACACGCCGCCGCCCCCGTCAGCCCTCCGGAAGGAAGAAAAAATCCCGCCGGCGCTCGATGCGGTGATCATGAAGGCGATCGAAAAGAATCCGTCAGATCGGTTTCAGACGATGCGGCAGATGCTCGACGCCTTGCGGGCCGTCGAGTTGCCGGAGTGACGTCGCGAGTACCTCCTGAACGGAAAAAGCCCCCTGCGGCGGGTGCCACGGGGGGCTTTTCGTTTCCGACCCTGGAGGGGGTAGTGGTTAGACGCCGGCCGTCGCCACGGCTTCCTTGACCGTCTTGATGATCGCGGCGGCGACCTTGTAGGGATCGGCATTCGACGCCGGGCGACGATCTTCGAGGCGGCCCTTCCAGCCGTTCTCAATCGTGCCGACGGGGATGCGGATCGACGCGCCACGGTCCGAGACACCGTAGCTGAACTGGTCGATCGAGGCCGTCTCGTGCTTGCCAGTGAGCCGCTGGTCATTGTCAGCGCCGTAGACGCTGATGTGCCGATCGATCACACCGCCAAACCCTTCGCAGATCCGCGTGAACACTTCCTTGTCGCCGCAGGTCCGCATCAGCTCGTTGGAGAAGTTGGCGTGCATGCCGGAACCATTCCAGTCGAGCTTGCCGAGCGGCTTGGGATGCCACTCGATCGCATAGCCATACTTCTCGCCGATTCGCTCAAGCAGGTAGCGGGACACCCAGATCTCGTCACCAGCCCGCTTGGCCCCCTTGGAGAAGACCTGGAATTCCCACTGCCCCGCAGCAACCTCGGCATTAATGCCTTCCACGTTGATGCCGGCATCAAGGCAGGCATCGAGGTGCTCTTCAACACAGGCCCGGCCGTGCGAATTCTCAGCGCCGACCGAGCAGTAATAGGGACCCTGCGGGGCCGGATAGCCGCCGGCGGGGAAGCCGGGGGGATTATTGTTTTTTGTGCACCACAGGAAATATTCCTGCTCGAAGCCAAACCAGAAATCATCGTCGTCATCGTCGATGAGCGCCCGTCCGTTGCTCACGTGGGGCGTGCCGTCGGCATTGAGCACCTCGGTCATCACGAGATAGGCATTCTTGCGGCCTGGATCGGGAAAAATCGCAACCGGCTTGAGAAGACAGTCGGAATCACCGCCTGTCGCCTGCTCGGTGCTGCTGCCGTCGAATGACCACATCGGGCACTCTTCCAGCGAACCACCGAAATTGGAGCGAATCTGCGTCTTCGACCGCAGGCTTTGGGTGGGCTTGTAACCGTCGAGCCAGATGTACTCGAGTTTGGCTTTCGTACTCATGACTGAAGCTGTCCTTCCATTGAGAAGAGAAAAGAAACGCAACGGGCCTAGGGACCATCAGGACGCCACGACTTCGACCTACCGCGTCAACTGCGGAGGCAGACAACACGGGCAGCCGCCTTATCGGAGTCTTCAGGGCTTCAGGCGTTTTAACAAAACTGCAAACGGCATGCCACTTGCCGCATCATTTGGTGATGGTTGCGGTTTCTTGGGAAAAGCCGAGAGCAAGCTGCGGCAATGCCCGACAAGAAAAGAATCGATCGCCCGAAAACTCGGCATGGTGCGGTCTTGGCTGCCCGGAAAATCGGCACCCGGAAAGACGCGTTTACTCAGTCGGTGTGGCGGCAGGAATAGTCGCCGCTGGCGATGACGGTGGCTGCTGCCAGCGAACGCTCGTAGAAGTATGCCCATGCTGCGACGGCTGAGCCGTCGGGACGCGTCGCGATGGTCGGCTCTCGTCGGTAGAGCGGGTCATCGCCCCCGCACTCCTCGTAGATGTCGAGCGTTGCGAGTTGCCGTTGGTCGGGAATAACCAGATCCCCGTGGACGATCCCCGGCCCCGTGACGAGCGCCGGATACGGGCCGAGGTCGTAAAGCAGGCCGGGCACCGTTGCCGGCCCCGCGACCGCGAGCGTGGCTATCAGTCGTCGCTGCTCGGCTCCGGCCAGACAGGGGCGGAGCGTGCCGTAGACGAAGAGATAATGAATTGCGGGCTCCATGTCCGCGAGTATAGCCGCATGATTTCTGCCGCCTTGCTATTCGGGCAGGCGGCCGGTTTCGACCTCGGGCAAGGGCCCCCTACAGGCCCGTAGGAAGGCGACAAGATCCTGTTTGTCTTGGTCGGAGAGCGACACGTTGCCGACCCACGCGTAGCGATAGTCGAGATTCCGATTAGCTTGTCCGGCGTGGGCATACCAATCGACGACATCCTCGAGCGTGGCGAGACTGCCGTCGTGCATGTAGGGAGCGGTGTGCACCGCGTTGCGAATCGTGGGCGTCTTGAAGGCTCCCCAATCCTCACCGCGGCCGGTGACGCGGAAGCGGCCCAGATCGGGATCGGCCGCCGTGAGGCCGATCCCGATGTTGTGAAACTGTTCGTCGGTGAAGTTGACACCGTTGTGACAGGCGGAGCACCAGGCCCCGTTGCCGAAAAAGAGCTGCTCACCGCGGAGGGCGGCCGGCGAAAGTGGATCAGCCTCAGCGGCCCGGCGGGCGGCAGCATGCCGGGCGGCCAGCCCGGGATCACTCGCCAGAAGCTCGTTGTCGAGCCGTTCGTACGACCGCTAGAGCACCGCATGATCGTAGGGCGAATGACCCGTCACGAGGCAGTGGACGAAGGCGCCGATTGCATCCCCGATCGCGTGCCAAGAAACGCCCCCGTAGAGGCGGTCAAACTGGAGCCGGTACCCATCGATCTGCTCGAGCTTTGCCGCCAGCCGCGCGGGATCGGCGGCCATTTCCGTCGGATCGGCGAGGGCATGGAGCAACGCATCCTCAACCGACGTCACTCGGCCGTCCCAGAGCTGCTTGTCGTCGCCGATGGCCAACATGATCCGGTTCATGAGCGTGGGCGGGTTGCGGGTGCCGACCTGCCCGCCAACGCCGGTGGCGAAACGTGTGCTGACCGTGTAGCCGTGATCTGGCTCGTGGCAAGATGCGCAGCTCACCGAGTTGTCGGCTGACAGCCGCGGATCAAAAAACAGTTGGCGGCCCAGTTCGATCCGTCCACGGGTGAGCGGATTTCCAGAGAGATCCTTCACCTGCCCGGCACCCGGCGTGAGCCATTGCGGCAGTTCGACGTCGAGCGGTGCCAGGGTGGCCGGATTGCCGAGCCATGTTTCGATCTCATCCGCAGAGAGCGGCCCCGTGCCCGGGATGCCGGAGAGAAGATCGGCGGCGCCGAACACGGCGCTGCTTTGGGTGGTCGCAACCGGTGACGCATCGGCGGGCTCTGCCTGCGCTGCCTGGGCCACAGGTGCCGATGTGGATCGCTTCGCGCAGCCGGTCATGAATGAAGCCACGGTGACCACCGCGATACTGGCGGCGACCGCATGCAACCAGACCACGGAGGCATGCTTGTACGTCAAGCGAAGCGTGAGGATTGGCATGGAAACCGCTCCCTGATGTGGGGCCGCGGCCTTTCCCTGCCGGAATACGACGCTGCGTAAGCAGTGACCTCGTTCGCGATGCCACCGGGAAACTGTTTGCTGCGCGCTGCCGCGTGGCAAGCGAGCGGCGGCGTGCTACGCCGGCAGGTCGAAAGGCTCGGCGGACACTCGGCCTGGCTTGCTTGCTCAGAGTGCCCGGCGATGCTTGCGACGCTGCCGGCCGGCCGCCGGAGCGGCGGCGGTGGCAACTGGGGCCTG
>JAQBZA010000231.1 GCA_027622795.1 Planctomycetota bacterium
CCAGCCGACGTACGGACGGCCCCGAGGAAGGCGTCGATGGGATTGCCCGCCCCGACTGCACCCGGCGACTGCGGCACTGCGGGCCGCAGTCGCCGCTGAAAGGCCCAGTGTTCACGGGGATCGGCCTCAGGCTTTTCGTTCGGCGGCGCGGGGCAGCCGGCCTCGATCCAGTCGCGAAGCATCGCCACCTGCTCTGTCGAAAGGACTTCTCCCTCGCCTGCAGGCGGCATTCGCGAGTGCGACTCAGCGTCAGTCACCCGCTCGATGATCAGGCTCTTGTCGGGTTCTCCCTTGGTGATCACACTCCCTGAATCACCCCCATCCGCCATCAAGAACACGGTGTCGATCCGCAGCCCAGCCTCCTGCTTCAAGCCCCCATGGCAGGAAAAACAGCGCTCCGCTAGCAGCGGGCGGATGTTCTCCACATAGTTCCGGAGTTGGGAGTCCATCGCCATTGCCAGTCCGGCGTTGGCGAGAAAGAACAGCGTCACACCGATGAGAGAGCGTCGTAGAATCGTCTGGGCCGACATGGTGAGCCTCCCGAACACGCTCGGCGTTGCCGCTTCATCGTAACCTCATGGAAGGTGGGTGCCTATCCGTACGGCTCCTGCTCATATGACGTGTGACAGAATCAAGACTCCAAACAGGCCAGCGAACGAAACGATTGTTTCCATCACAGTCCAACTCTTGAGCGTATCAGTGATGCTGAGCCCAAAATATTCCTTGAACATCCAGAAGGCAGCATCGTTCACATGGGAGCCGAAAAGACTTCCAGACCCAATCGCCAGCACCATCAGGTTGGGATCGACGCCCCCGGCAGCCACGACCGGCGCAAGAATCCCCGCAGCCGTGAGGCCTGCCACTGTCGCCGATCCCACGCTGAGCCGGATCACCACCGTCACCAGCCATGCCAGCACAAGCGGATCGAGCGGCAGTCCCTCAAGCATGTGACCAATCTGTTGGCTCACACCGCTTTGTAGGAGCACTTCCTTGAATGCCCCTGAGCCGCCGATCACAAGCAGCATCGAGGCAACATCGCCAATGGCCGCGGCAAAGGTCTGCATCACCATCACCAGCGGGCGGCCGCGGCCGAGACCGAGTGCAAGCGTGGCGACCAGCAGGGCCACGATCATCACGACATCGGGGTCTGAAATAAAATCCATCACGGCCGCTGCTGGCGAATCATCGGGCACAAGCAAGCCCGCTGCTGTCGTCGCCACCAGCAGGACCGCTGGCAAAAGCGCTGTGAGGATGCTGATGGCCGGCCCGGGCAGGTCTGATTCCGACAGGGGCTTGGACTCCATGCCAGCCAGTGGCTTGGCGGGGATGCCCGCGAGGAACCTGGCAAAGAGCGGACCCGCAAGCACGAGAGCTGGCACCGCGATTGCGAGTCCATACAGCAGCGTGAGCCCCATATTGGCCTGAAAGGTGGCGACCAGAGCGGTCGGGGCCGGATGGGGCGGCAGCAGTCCGTGGGCCACGCTCATCGACGCCAGCGCCGGCACCGCCACGACCAGCAGTGGCAGCTGGTAGCGGCCGATAATGGCAAAGATGATCGGCACGAGCAGTACGAAGCCCACGCCATAAAACAAGGGAATCCCCACGACGAAGCCAGTCAGGGCCATCGCCCATGCAATCCGCTTCTCGCCGCACGCCTTCACGATTGTGGTGGCGATCTGTTGAGCCGCTCCACTCTCCACCACGAGTTTGCCAAGCATCGCCCCGGTCACGATCACAAGAAGCAGTGACCCAAGCATGTCGCCCATGCCCTTACGAATCGCCGCGGGCACCGTCTGCAGCGGCATGCCGAGCGCAACCGCTGCCGTGGCTGAGACGAGCACAAAGGCCAGCAGAGGGTGCACCTTGGCCCAGGCCACGAGGATCACGAGGCAGACGATCGAAACTGCGATCACGACCAGTGGCAGCATGGAATGTCATCCCGAGGCGAAAGAACGATGCCGGGATTGTTGAGCGACGCCCTTGGTCACGCAACCCGTCCGCCGTGGCGTGAAGTCTGGTTGCCCGCTATCCTGCCGCAACGGAGAGAGGTCTTTTGACCGGTATATCCGCCCCCTTCCTCACCTGGAGAATACGTCTGTCATGTCGGCCCAGCACGCCTTCGCAGCACTCGATCTCGCGCTGCCACCCGCCCCCAAGCCCGCCGGTGTCTACAAGCCCTGCCTCGTAGATGGACGGCATGTGTATGTCTCAGGCCACGGCCCTGTCTTGGCTGATGGCAGCCTGATCGCCGGCCGCGTGGGCCATGACCTCGACAAGGATGCCGGCAAGGCAGCCGCTCGCCAGGTGGGCCTCACAATCCTCGCCACGCTCACCACTCATTTCGGCAGCCTCGACAAGATCAAGCGGGTCGTCAAGGTGCTCGGGATGGTGAATGCGACCGACACCTTCAGTGACCACCCGTTTGTCATCAATGGCTGTAGCGAACTGTTCGCAGCCGTGTGGGGTCCAGATCACGGCATCGGCGTCCGCAGCGCCGTGGGAATGGCTTCGCTCCCGGGCAACATTGCCGTCGAGATCGAAGCCCTCTTCGAACTGGCGTAAGGAAAGACCCGTGCCAGAGCCTTCGATCACCGCCGCCCTCGGTCGGCAAAAAGCCCTGCCGCTCTTCACCACCGCCGATGTGGCGACCGGTCTTCGTGCACTGGCGGCATTGCATGCCGGCGGCCTCCACATTATCGAGTTTACGAATCGTACGCCGGCCGCGCTGGCCGTGTTTCGGGAACTCGTCGCGGCGGCCGCCGAGCAGCTGCCTGACATGACGCTCGGCGCGGGCACAATCATCGACCGCTCACAGGCCGAGGCCTTTCACGACGCGGGGGCGAAATTCATCGTGGCCCCCAATCTCGACGATGACGTGGGCCGGGTCTGCGAGGAGCGGGGTGTGCCCTGGTGCCCCGGCACGGGCACGGTGTCGGAGATGCTCCGAGCCTATAAGCAGGGAGCCGCCGTGATCAAGGTTTTTCCCGCCGACTCCCTCGGCGGGCTGGCATTTATCAAGGGAGTGCGGGGCCCCTGCCCGTGGCTGAAGCTCATGCCCTCCGGCGGCGTGACGCTCGACGAGGCCAACCTGAAGGCCTGGTTTGCCGCCGGCGCGCACTGCGTCGGCATGGGGTCGCATCTCGTCGACGCCGCCTTGCTCACGGCCGGTCGGTTCAATGAGCTTACCGAGCGGACACGCCGGCTCGTCGCCCTGCTGGCTACGGTACCGGCGGTGTGAGATGGTGGCAGGCTGGTAGGGGTTTGATTGCCGGGTGGGAGCGGCATGGTTTTGATCGACGCGAGATGGCAGAATGAGGAGCTGCGATCCCATGAACAGTCCGCACCGCAGGAGCAACGTGATGATGCGACTTGATGCCCGGCGACGAGCGGTGACTCTGGCCTTGGCGGGAGCGGTACTCGGGCTGACAGGGGCGGTGGCCGCGGCGGCTGAGCCGAGCCCTCTTTTGGTGCCCGAGGGCCTGGAGGCGACGCTCTTTGCGGCCGAGCCGCTGCTCTCGAGCCCCTCCGACATTGATGTCGATTCCCGCGGCCGCGTCTGGGTCTGCGAGGTGCTCAACTATCGGGGCAAGAAGGATACCCGCCCCGAGGGCGACCGGATCCTTGTGCTCGAAGACACTGACGGTGACGGCCGAGCCGACGCCCAGACCGTTTTTCATCAGGGTCGCGACATCGATTCGGCACTCGGCATCTGCGTGATCGGTGAGGGGCCGGGCCGCAAGGTGATCGTGTCGTGTGCGCCGGATGTCTTCATCTTTCACGATGACGATGGCGACCTGAAGGCCGATCGTCGTGAATCACTCTTTACAAAAACCGGCCAGCCACAGCACGACCACTCCGTGCATGCCTTTGTCATCGGCCCCGACGGGCGTCTCTATTTCAACTTCGGCAACACCGGCAGGGGAGTGCATGACCGCGACGGCAAGCCCGTGATCGACCGGTTTGGCAACGCGGTGCTCGACACGGGCAAGCCCTATCGGCAGGGCATGGTGTTTCGCTGCCGTCCCGACGGTACTGACTTCGAGGTGCTCGGCCACAACTTTCGCAATAACTATGAGGTGGCGGTCGATTCGTTTGGCACGCTCTGGCAGAGCGACAACGACGACGATGGCAACCGTGGCGTCCGCATCAACTGGGTGATGGAGTACGGCAACTACGGCTACAAGGACGAGGTGACGGGCGCGAGTTGGCAGGCAGCCCGCACCAATATGGAGCCCGACTCGCCCGAGCGGCACTGGCATCTCAATGACCCCGGCGTCGTACCCAATCTCCTGCAGACGGGCAATGGCTCGCCCTGCGGCATCTGCGTGTACGAGGGGAGCCTGCTGCCGGAGCGGTATCGCGGTGCGTTGCTGCATTGCGACGCCGGGCCCAACGTGGTGCGGTCGTATCACGTGACGCCAGCGGGGGCAGGATTTACAGCGACGATGCAGCCGCTCGTCGATGGATCGGCCGACAGGTGGTTTCGGCCGTGCGACGTGTGTGTTGCTCCCGATGGCTCCGTGATCGTGGCCGACTGGTACGACCCGGGTGTGGGCGGCCACGGCATGGGCGACACGGAAAAGGGGCGGATTTACCGCATCGCGCCCACGGGGGCTCCATGGACGGTGCCGCCGGTCGATCTGAGCAGTGTGGCCGGTGCTCTCGCCGCTCTGGCAAGCCCGAACCTCTGCACGCGGGCGCTGGCCCTCGAGCGGCTCGCCGAGGAGCCTGACGCGGCGGCCGCGTCACTCGCGAAGGCGGCCACCGAAGCGACTGATTTGAGTCTCAAGGCCCGGCTGGCCTGGGCCGAGGGCATGCTGCCCGGGCGGGCCGCCGCGGCGATCAACCGGCTGGTCACCGACAGCGACGCGGCTCTCCGGTGCATCGCGGTGCGGATGTGCCGGCTTACCAAGGGCGACGTACTTGGTTTGGTTGAGAAGATGCTTGGCGATGCATCGCCGGCAGTGCGGCGGGAGGCGACGCTCGCCCTTCGCGGCATGTCGGGTGAGAGGGCGGATCGCGCCTGGGCCGAGTTGGCTGCGCGACACACGGCCGGCGACCGCTGGGAGACCGAGGCTTTCGGTATCGCCGCCGACAGCGTGACCGGTTTCGGGGAACCAGGCCAGTGGGATGGCCGGCTGGCAGCCTGGCGGACCAAGGCAGGAGAAGGCTGGAAGACACCCCCAGGCCGGGAGATTGTGTGGCGGAGCCGCGCTGCCGACACGCCGCGGCTCCTCTGTGAGCTGATCGGCGACCCGGCGATCACGACGGCCGAGTCACTGGCACTTGTCCGCTCGCTCGACTTCCAGGACCCGGCGGCGCTGCACCGTGAGATGCGGGCGGCGGTCGCGTCGTTTGCGGCACCGGAGGAAAAACTTCGCGTGATCCTGCCGGAGCTGGTCGTGCGGCTGGAGCCGGCGGCGGCGGAGGATGCCGCGATCGCGAAGCGGATCGACGAGGCGGCAGGTTACGTGGCCGGCACCCAGGCGTTTGTCGATCTCGTGCAGCGGTTCAAACTCCGCGAGCGGGTGCCGGCAGTCCTCGCGATGGTGGCCACTCGCGGCACCACCGAGCAGCTGGCGGTATCCGCCGCGGCAGCAGCGGTGGCTCTCGGCGACGAGGCCG
>JAQBZA010000232.1 GCA_027622795.1 Planctomycetota bacterium
CCGGCGATGCTCGTGAAGTGATGGCCGAAGACGATCGCCGGGGGCGTCGGCACGTAATCGACGTCGTCGCGCAGCTCGGCGCTCGGCATCCCGGCCGCCGCATCGAGTCGAAAGATCCGCGTCGCCAGCCAGCGGCCATAGGTGGCGTAGCCCGCCATCAGCAGCAGTGCGGCACCGAGCACGATTGCAAAAACAATCATTGGAAAATCCACCACTGAGCGAATGAGAGGGAATCGATCATCAGAGCGGTTTCAAAAAAACTGTGGCAAACCACTTGGCGCTAAGAGATTATCAGGGCGAGTCCGTAGATTCAGCGCTTTTCCTGACCGCCCGTCGCCTTGCTCACTGGCTGGCGAAGCCGCACAGCACCACTGACAGGCCTTCCAGCCGCCACATCTTCTTCGCGGAACGTGGCCATGAGGATCTCACGGTCGCCGACGCGGTCATGGTCGTAGATGATGCGAATCAGGCCGTCGGGCGTCTGTTGCCCATCGGGATATGACACGCCCCGACGCTCATCAAGCAACAGCCCGCCACTCCAGGTCGTGCCATCGTCTTTGGAGAGGTAGGCAGTCAAATGTGACCGGCCGGACACGGTGTCGAGCGGGCCGTGCTTGACCAGCAGCAGGCTGCCGGAGCCAAGCCGCCGGATGAAGAACCGCGCCGGCGTGTGGGGGATGGCCGATGGCGTGAGTTCTGGCCAGGTCCGGCCGCGGTCGGTCGAAATGCTTTCACCGATGCCATACGTGGTTCGCACCAGCACCCAGAGCGAGCCATCTTCGCGTTCGACAAACATGTGTTCGTCGAATTGGCGAACGTCCTGCGGCACGTTGCAGCCACCGCGCCGCGTCCACGTCTTGCCGGCATCGGTTGAGACGACGATCTCAACGCTTTCGTCATGCGCCCGCCAGCGGGAGATCGGCAACGCCCATTCGCCACCCGAAAGCACCACGGGCTTGCACATCATCACACCGTCGCCGATCCGCCGCGGCGGTGACCACACGGGCTTCACTGCGTCGGGATCCGATGTCTCGATGCACCACACACCGAGTTTGACATCGCTGCAACTTTTGTCCATCTGGGCCCAGAAGACAAACAGCCGACCGTCCGGCGCAACCCACAGTTCGGGATCAAACGCCCGTACCGGACCCCCGGCATCCGGATCAACGACGAGCACTTCTTGCCACGTCACACCATTGTCACCGCTCGTGGAGAGCACGACGTAGTTGTTGAGATCTTCCGCCGGGGTGACTCCGGCGTACCACGTCGCCCATAGTCTGCCCTGAGGAGCCACAGCGAGACTGGGAATGCCAGTGAAGGCCCGGTTTGTGACGGCATGCTCTGCCTGCGGCGGGCCGCAATACCCGGGAGGCGGGGATGCCGGAACCTCGGCGGCAAGAACGGTGCCCACCGAGAGCAGGAGGGCAGCGTACATCAGAGTGAATTCGACGTCGATTCGATGAGATTGGAACATTGGCGACAGATCGCCTGCTGCGAGTTGGGAACACTGTTTATACTCGGTCGCGTTCATCCCCA
Source organism: Planctomycetota bacterium (assembly GCA_027622795.1). Taxonomy (GTDB): domain Bacteria; phylum Planctomycetota; class Planctomycetia; order Pirellulales; family UBA1268; genus CACORA01. Next base: position 1,537 of record JAQBZA010000232.1, read on the forward strand.
CAGCCCCCTCATGCTTGATGAAAAACAGAATCACGGCAAGGAATGCCAAATCCCCGTCGAGTTTCGATGGCAAGAGATGAATTGTGTATTTAAGCCTCAATAAGGATCGAGAGTTCATGTCCACCACAGAAAACGTCGTCATCATTGGGAGTGGGCCGGCCGGATGGTCGGCTTCGATTTATGCCGCCCGCGCACAACTCCAACCGCTCGTCTTCGAGGGCGCGATTACCGAAAAAAACCGGATGGCTGGAACGCTTCCCCTCGGGCAGTTGGCCCTGACGAGTGAGGTGGAAAACTTTGCCGGCTTCCCGGCTGGTGACCTTGGAGCATTCCTCGACTCCGCCCTCCCCAAGGATCGACGGACAATGATGCCGCCGCACGAGGGACATGGTGTCACGGGCCCTGAACTCATGGAGTTGATGCGGCAGCAGGCGATCAATTTCGGAACACGAATTGTCACCGACGACATCATGAAGGTTGATTTTTCGAAGCGCCCATTCACGCTCTACCCGTCCGAGGGTGATCCGATTCTCGCCAACGCGGTGATCGTGGCGACCGGCGCCAGCGCCAACTGGCTCGGTCTGCCGAGCGAAGAGCAGTACAAGAACCGTGGCGTGAGTGCCTGTGCCGTGTGTGACGGCGCCCTGCCGCGATTTCGGAACAAGCCACTGGTTGTGATCGGTGGTGGCGACTCGGCGATCGAGGAAGCGACCTACCTCACCAAGTTTGCCAGCACGGTACATCTGGTCCATCGACGCGATGAATTCCGGGCCTCAAAGATCATGGCCCAGCGGGCTTTTGATGACCCAAAAATCACGATCCACTTCAATTCCACGCTCGCTGAGGTGCTTGGCGATGATGTCGGTGGGGTCACGGGCGTGCGGCTGGAAAGCACGGTTGAGAAGGGCAAGGAAACAACACTCGACGTGTCGGGTGTGTTCCTCGCGATCGGCCACACGCCCAACACCGCGTTCCTCGACGGCCAACTCGAATTGACCGCGAAGAAGTATATCGTGTGGAAGAAACACTTCCGTACTGAGACGAGCGTGGAGGGCGTCTTCGCTGCGGGCGATGTGGCCGACGACTACTACCGTCAGGCGATCTCGGCGGCTGGCACCGGTTGCATGTCGGCTCTTGATGCCGAACGCTGGCTCGCCGCCCAAGGTACGCACTGACACCAGCCGTCAGTACAGCTTGAATTGGCGAAACATCGGCAGGTGGCGATACGGCGCCTGCAGGGTTAACAGGGCAAGCGCTGTCGCATACATGCGGCCTCCTTTTTCACCCCAGTCGACCCCCTTAGGGTTCCAACTTCCTTCATTGGCACCCTCCTTTTCCTGAGTTCGGATCACGTGCTCGCGAACGAGATGATTCCAAAGATCAAAGTCCGTTCCCTCCATGTGATGCAAAACCTGTGTGGCGTAGTAGTAAAAGTAGATGTTTCCCAGCGCTGATGAAGTCGTGGGCGGCTTGTTTTCCATCAAATACGCACAGCCGGCCACCAGGTCGGAGGTATCTTTTTCCCATCCAAGGTATTGCCGGGTGAGGAGCCCCGCCGCCGACAGCGAGAGCTTCGCATCCGTGCCAGGCTCATAGGCATAACGTGAATTCGGCGCCTCACTCGGACCAGCAGCACATGAATCCACGAAGCGGCCGGCACGCTCAAGGACTGCTGGCAACACGGGCATGCCCGTCAATTGCGCGCTTCGTATTCCAAGAAATACCCAGGCGGTTACCGACATGTCGCCCGGCTGATTCGGCCCATACCTCCAACCGCCGCCCGCACGATGCTGCGCATTCAGCAGATACTTTAAGGCAAGTTGCGAGTTGAACCGGGTGCGGTCGTCTCCAGACAGACCATAGGCCTCGCAGAGGGCGATCGTGCCAATCGCATGCGCGTACATGCCGCCTCCCAAGTTACCGTCATTCACGTCCGAACTCCGCGTCTGCTTGGTCGCGAGAAACACCAATCCTCTCTGGACCACTTCCCGATAGCCGGCCAACTCCGGTTGGCCCTCTGGGGAATAGCGGTGCGTGATTCCTTCAGCCAGAAATGGCAGCAGGCCGAATGCAGTCGCCGCGGTGAGATTCTCATCAACCTGCTTTTCGGCAGTTCCTGACTCAGCCGGCGTCGTTGACCCTTCGGCAGAGGATGGCTCCAGAAGCGACCAGCTTCCATCTGATTGCTGGGCCTTCGCCAGCCAGGCGAGTCCCTTCATGACCGCCGCTTCCGACTCTTTCGTGCCCCCATAAAAATCAGCCAAGGCTTGCTTTGTTCGCGCCGTGAAACGCCCACCGATCGAGCCCCGCCGACGAAGCGATGCGTACGAGTCACTCTCCTCAAGATATTTTTTCATCACTTCCAGATCGAGCATTCCCGGTGGCAGTTTCTCAGCGCTGTCAGTGACCCGTATCACTAAGGCATCCTCACTCGTGAGCGCACCGTCTGTTGCGGTAACCACTGCCGAGCGAACACGAGGCTTGGCATCGTTGGCGGCAACGACCACTAGGGTTGCCTCCTGTGCATCCTTTGGCACCGCGACCTTCTCGATGGTTACCCCATCGGGAAGATTTGCAGCCGTCACCGTGATAGGTTTGTCGTGCCCGTTCCGTTCCAGGGCGACGGTCACATCCTGGCGATCTCCGGGAGCGACAGCGATCGCACGAAGTGACTCGATGCGAAACGGTGCAGATTCCGTCGTCTCCTGAGCCTGACCACGAAGTGGCACGAGCCACACAAGAACCGCCCAGATGATCCACTGCTTGTGCATGGTGAACGTCCTCCAACGAAAAAGACCTCCGCCTGGGGAATCCCCCAAAAATACTAACAGATCCCGAGGCACGCCGGGGAAGGAAGTTGGCCGCCTGCCACCCTGATCGATGCAAGAAAGACCGCGGAGAGCCCTGGTCTTCCACCGCGATCAGCGGCCACGGAGGGTTTCCGTCAGCCGGACGAGATCGAGAAACTCGGCCCGGTACCCCCCCTCGTCACCGCCAAGTGCACTTCCTGCGATGTTCGCCACCAGTGGAAGCGTCGCGTTTGCCTTTTGCCCGCTGTTTCGCAGGATCATCCCGTAGGCCGCCACGGCCGCAGCAAATCGCAGGTCGGTCGGTGCCTCGTCGAAGGCGGGGCCACGGTCGGCGAACGGCACTTCCAGTCCCGTGCTCTCGCTGGCGTCGGGCCGCTTCCAGCGGAGTTTCACCGTGAGGAGTTCACGACTCACTGCCGGGTCAAGCGTCGGATTCTGGTCGACCGCTTCCGCGTCATCGGCTGCACTTGCGGCGGGCTTCGTCGACTCTGGACGGCGCTGATATCTGAGCGGTTCAATCACCGGATCAGCGGCTGTAGCCTCGTCCATCAACGTGATCTCGTAGAGCGCCGTCACACTGTGCCCCGCCCCAATCTCACCGGCATCCTTCGTATCATCGCGGAAGTCGCGGGGGGCCAAGGCTCGATTCTCATACCCGAACAGGCGATACGATGCCACTTGGGCAGGGTTGAACTCCACCTGGATCTTGACATCCTTGGCAATCGTCACGGTGCTGCCGGTCAACTGCTCCACCAGGACCTTTCGTGCCTCACGAACACCATCGATGTAAGCGTAGATCCCGTTGCCATTGTCAGCAATCGCTTCCATCTTCGCATCTTGGAGATTGCCTTCCCCGAACCCGAGCACTGTCAGAAACACTCCCCCCTTCGCCTTCTCACGAATCAGATCGGTGAGTGCGTCGGTGCTCGTGATGCCGACGTTCAGATCACCGTCGGTGGCGAGAATCACGCGATTGGCCCCTCCCTCAATGAAGTGTTGTTCGGCCTGCTCGTATGCGAGTGCGATCCCCGCGCTGCCATGTGTCGAGCCACCGGCCGCGAGCGACTCGATCGCCGCCCGGATCGTCCGCTTCTGGTCACCGGTCGTCGGCGGCAACACAAGCCCGGCATTCCCGGCGTACGTGACGATCGACACGCGGTCATTCTCGGCGAGTTCTTCAACGAGCATCGAGAGGGCCTGCTGCACCAGCGGGAGTTTGTTGGCTGCCTGCATCGAGCCCGACACGTCGACAAGAAACACGAGGTTCCCGGCGG
>JAQBZA010000233.1 GCA_027622795.1 Planctomycetota bacterium
ACCACGCGACCGCCGAGTGGCCCGCGGCCGCTGCGGCCGGCCACCTGCGTGACGAGCTGGCAGGTCCGCTCGGCGGCGCGGAAGTCGGCCAGATGGAGCGCGGCATCGGCATGCACGACTCCCACGAGCATCACGCCCGGAAAGTCGAGGCCTTTGGCGATCATCTGTGTGCCCACGAGAATGTCGATATCGCGAGCCCGAAAGGCATCGAGCGTCTCTTCGTAGCTCCCTCGCGACCGCATCGTGTCGGTATCCATGCGGGCGACGCGGGCGCCGCGGAAGCGGCTGCGGACGAATTCCTCGAGGCGTTGGGTGCCGGTGCCGCGTTGCACAAGGTCGGGCGCGCGGCACTCGGGACAGTCGGCGGGCAGCCTGGTGACCAGTCCGCAGCCATGACAGATGCCGCGGTTGCCCGGCTGATGGAGCGTAAGGGCGAGGTCGCACTGCGGGCAGCGGGCGGTGTGGCCGCAGCTGCGGCACTGCACATGCGTGGCAAATCCGCGGCGATTGAGCAGCAGCATCACCTGGCCGCCGCTGGCGAGCGCCCAGTCGATGCCCGCCGTCATCCGCGGGCTGATCACCCCCTTGGCCCGCGCCTGTGGATCGCGAAGATCAACGGTGATCACGGCCGGCAGCTGGGAGCCACCGACCCGATCGGGCAGCCGACACATCGTCCAGTCACCGGCCAGGCACCGGGCGAAGGTCTCCAGGGCCGGCGTCGCCGACCCGAGCACCAGCGGCACGTTTTCGGCGCGGGCGATCCATTCAGCCACGTCACGGGCGTGATACCGCGGGGCCGTGGCCTGCTTGAACGACGTCTCGTGCTCTTCGTCGATCACGATGAGCCCGAGGCGGGGTGCGGGAGCGAAGACCGCGCTCCGGGCCCCCACGATCACGTTCACGCGGCCGGCGGCGATTTCCCGCCATTGGGCATGCCGCTCCGCGGGCGTGAGGTGGCTGTGGAGCACGGCGACGGTGCCGAAGCGGGCCCGAAACCGGTCGCATGTCTGGGGCGTGAGGCTGATTTCGGGGACCAGCACAATCGCCTGCCGCCCCATCGCCACGGTCTCTTCGACAGCCTGCAGGTAAACCTCCGTTTTACCGCTGCCAGTCACCCCGAAGAGCACGATCGTCTCATGGCGGCGGGCCTCCATCGGGGCCACGATCGCCTCGAGGGCGGCCCGCTGTGCCGGCGAGAGCTCATCGGGGCGGTCATGCCGGATGGCCGCCCGCTGCGGACGCATGGCCTGAAGCTCCACGGAGCCCGCTTCGGTGAGCAGCCCCAGCTTCACGAGGCGGGAGACCACCGCCCGGCTCGCCCCGGAAGCCTCGGCGAGCGTCGCCGCAGTGGCCGGCGCCACTGCCGCCGCGAGCACCTTCTCCTGAGAGGGCGTGAGCCGGCGGGCCGGAGCGACGCCGGTTGCCATCAACAGCGGCGCCGACCGGAGCCGACGGCTCGAGCGGACACCGGCCGGCAGCACCGCCTCGAGCACTTCCCCCCAGCGGGCCATCCACCGCTCAGCCATCCATTTGGTGAGTTCGAGCATTCGGGGCGAGAGGAGCGGCGCCGGATCCTCGACGGCCAGGACGCTCTTGAGCGGCGTCTGCGGCAGGTCATCGCTCCGCACCGCCACGCAATAGGCCAGCCGCTCCCGATTGCCGCGTCCGAGCGGCACCCGCACCCGCCGGCCCGGCTCGACCTCGGCAGCGAGCGACTCCGGCACGACGTAGTCGAGCGGCTTTTCCACGCCGGCAGGCAAAACGACTGTGGCGATCACACCGCGGCGGGCATCGTCTTCCACCCACTGCGGCCCACTCGCGAAGAGTTCCCGCTGATTCGTATGCTGGGGGGGCTGAGACGACATCGCTCCAGTAGACCGTTGGAAGCGGGCTCCGAAAAGGTACAAGGGATTAGCAGACGATGCGGATCGGAGTGTTTGGCGGTAGTTTTGATCCGGTACACCTCGGCCACCTCATTGCCGCCGAGTGCTGTCGCGAGCAGGCGGGGCTCGATCGAGTGCTTTTCGTGCCGGCTGCCGTACCGCCGCACAAGCAGGATCGCCAGCTCTCGCCAGCCGCCGACCGGGTGGAAATGCTGCGGCTGGCCGTGGGGGGGCATGATGCCTTTGCAGTATCGACGCTCGAGATCGACCGCGGCGGAGTCAGCTTCACGGTCGATACGCTCGTGCACCTGCGAGAGACGCATCCAGCCGATGAGTTTTTCCTGCTGCTCGGCCCCGACGCGATCGTGGAGTTTCCTGCCTGGCGGGAGCCCTTGCGAATTCTCGACCTTGCCACACCGCTGGTGATGATGCGGGAGGTGATCGACAATCGTTCCATGATTGCCGGCGACGCGAGGCTTGCGACGCTGATTGGAAGAGAACGGCTGACAGCGATCGTATCAGCGGCGGTTCAATTGCCCGCGATCGGCATCCGGGCCAGCGACCTCCGAGCGGCTGTGGCCGCTGGGCGAAGCATTCGCTTCCGCACACCGCGGGCCGTTGAGGCCTATGTCAAGGTAGCCGGCCTCTACCGGTCTGTCTGAGCCAACCGTTCGGCCAAGAGCCGGCTCTTGGGCTCCCCGATCACACGGGGATCGGCCGCGAGTGCCGCAATTAATACAGCCAATTGTTCGGCCGGTGCATGATCAACGTTGAGAAGAATGCGTTCGTGGCCACCCACTCGACACGGTCCGCCGGGCAGATCACCGAGTGACTCTTCACAGATTTCGTAGCCGAGTTGATGGGCCAGGTGCCGCGACTCCTCCAGCAAACCGAGGGTATCTGACATCCTGTCACCGCAGTCCTTTCGAGAGATCAACGGCTCCATGGGCTGGCTGGGAGGCCGAGTTCAACGCGGCGAACTTCTTTAGCGCGACGATGCTCAACGTAGCGGGCCCGCTCTTCAGGGCTGGTGCTATCAAGAATTCTTTTCATCCAAACGTTGCGTCGTTCATCCGGGTTTGCCGACTGTTGGGCCTGTTGTGCATTCTGCTGCCCCCCCTGGGACCCTCCATCGGTGGACTGAGAAGCCCCGCCACCCGGCCCACGGGATCCGCCGCCAAAGAATCCGCTCACGGTACTCGCCGCCTGAAAAGCCTTACGCATAATTTCCTCCTGCTTGATTTGGCGGTCGAGCTCTTCCTTTCGTTTTTCAGGTGGAGCGTCGAAATACGCATTGATCTGAGCGCGCATCATGGAGCGAAACATGCTGCCGCTATTGCGGGCCACCTGCTCTCGGAGCGGTTCAGGAAGGCTCTCGACTTTCTGGCGAATCACTCCAATCGTGGCAATCGCTTCAGTCGCTTCGGCAACGGACCTCGGGCCGCCGTTGGCCATGAACTTTTCTTGAGCTGCGTTTTGGAGGTTGAGAATCTCCTGGACGCGAGGGTCTGTCGTGAATCGAATCCAACCGGTAAGCCACGCCACGAGAAAAACAAGTCCACCGATTCCGAGCAGAAGCCCCGCCCACGCGGCAGGTGGCCACTTTGGCCGTTCGTGCCGCGAGGTGGCAAACTGACCCGCACGACTCATGCCAGCAGAACTCATGATAAAGCCTCGCTACAGGTTCTCAACGTGACCATCAAGATACAAAAAGTTGCGGGCTCCCTCAGGAGCATCCCACGTTTGTCCGTCGTCAGGATCGTTCGGGTCGGTGACATTGGTTCCAAGAACTCCGGCCCAGCCCCCGGCATGAAACGCACTGAACTCGTATAAAATCCACACTTTCGAAGTCCCGGATTGCCTGCCACTCCGGCGGCTTGTGAGGGCTTCTTCACGGGTCTTGCCCTGGGCGGGTAGCGGGGTTTCGTTGATCAGACGACGTGCCGGGTATTCATAACTCGTGCCTTCGTAAGACTGATTGGCATATTCGGCTGGCCTGTTTGCTGCGGGCAAGGCGTCCCACTTTGCCTGAATGGCGGCAGCTGTGCCCCCGGAACGCTCAAAGTAAACCGTATCCGAGGGGCAGCGGAACGCTCCTCGACTATCCTCGATATAGGGGCCGAGCAGCGAGACGATGCTGGGGCGAATCGGTCGAGATGGGGAGAAAAAATCGAGTTCTTGACTGGGCATCTGGGCCGCCACGGGGAACCGGCCCCGCGTTGTCCGATCAAGGTAGAGATTCATGGCGATCCCCACCTGCTTCAAATTTGCTTTGCAGGTGATCCGGCGCGCGGACTCACGTGCCGATTGTACGGCTGGCAAAAGCAGGCCGATCATCAGTCCGATGATGGCGATCACCACAAGAAGTTCAACGATGGTGAATCCGCTGGCGGAGCGATAGTGGCGGGGCAAAATCCCGGAAGAACGAGTCATAGGGGTTGGGTTGTGGTGTGCTGATGACATGATTTCAACGGTTTCCCCAGCGGATGGCGGAAAGAGGACAAATCGTATTGTTCCGCAAACTTGAACGGTCGAGAAGCCGAAACGGCTTGATTGCCGTATCTGTTGAGTCCGGCCACCTGCATGGTCGATGAGGCGAAAGAGCGGAAATCCGTGTTCCACAAGCATTTCCGGCACGATCGTGGTAACCGCCGGGACGGGTTAAAGAGGCACAATGCAGGGGGCCGAGGCTACAAACCGACGGGATGGCGAACCCTGTACAGCACTGATTGTGCCGTCTCACCGTCCTCATTTTGCCCTCTTTGGCGACCCAATCGCACCGCCTTCTGAAAAAACGGTTCCGCAGGAGCCTGAAGGCTCTGGCGATTCGGTGGTCTCGCAGCGACAGGTCGACGAACTCGAGGCTCGGCATGCCTCGCGGATTGCCGCACTGGAGCACGCTCTCTTTGAGGCCCGGAAGCAGGCAGGGCTTGGCGAACTGCTCGGCACAACCACCCACGAATTCAACAACGCCCTCACGACGATCCTCAACTACGCTAAGATGGGCCTGCGGCACCGCGACCAGCCCACTCGCGACAAGGCCCTCGAGCGAATTCTGTCGGCCGGCCAGCGGGCGGCGAAGATCACGGCCAGCGTGCTGGCGATGTCTCGGGGCCGGGCCAATCGATTCGAACCAACCGACCTGACGCTGCTCGTCGAAGACGTGCTCGTGTTGCTGGAACGCGAAATGATGAAATACCGCGTGCAGGTGGAGCGGGAGTTTTCACCGGTGCCCCGCGTCACGGCCAATCCTGCCCAGATCCAGCAGGTGCTGCTCAACCTGATGGTCAATTCGCGGCAGGCGATGCCTCAGGGAGGCCGTCTCATTCTGCGGCTCGCGCATGATCCCAACCATGGCTTCGTCGATCTGATGGTTCGCGACACCGGCTGCGGTATGACGCCCAATGTGATGCGAAAAATGTTTGAGCCCCACTTTTCCACGAAGACCGGTCCCGACGAGACCGGCAAAGGGGGCAGCGGCCTCGGCCTGGCTGCCTGCAAGGAAATCATCGAGGCCCACCGCGGCCGCATCCGCGTGGAAAGCGCCCCCGGCAAAGGCACTGCCATCACCCTCCGCCTGCCAACGGTGTAGGTGGCTAGCTTTACGCGAAGCCCGCCATCCTGGCCTCGCTTCGCTTGGGCCTCCGCGACCTCGGGTCGCTGCGGCCAAGAAACCCGGCCCTCCAGGCCTCACTAGTTGAGGGTCTCGCCATCCTGGCCTCGCTTT
>JAQBZA010000234.1 GCA_027622795.1 Planctomycetota bacterium
ATGCTCTTGATCCGCCGCTCGATCTCCCGATTCCCCGGGAAGGGTGGCTGCCGGTCGGTGGGGATCGTGTTGATGTAGGGCGTCGTGGCCGAAAATGGGATCGGCACGCCGAGCCGATAGGCCTCCTGCTCGATTGCATGAAGCAGGTAGGCGGCGCGATCGCCACCACGGCTGTTGATCACATAGCGCAGCGAGTCGAGCCATTCACGGGTCTCAGTCGGGTCGGCGTCCACCGATGCCACGCCGTCGACCAACTCCGGCTGGCCCGACGCCGCCGCCCCCATCTGGCCGATCGCCATCGGTGCGTGGGCCCCGCGGGGCAAGGAAACGTCGCCCTGGCCATTGCCTGCGTCACCCGTTCCGGCCGCCGCGTCGTGGCTCGTCTGGTCGATGTCGGGGCTGGGCATGGCGTCTCCAGAATCCGGAAAAATAGGACAACTTTTCCTATTATTCCGCGGCTTCCGAGGGGCGTCTAGGCCGGTTGCGAATTCCGCTGCGCGACAGGCTGAAGCCGCCCTACCGTGCCCCAGCCTCCGCGCGGGGGCGGTAGATTTCCGTGGCGACACCGAAATAATTTTCGGCGGAGAAGGCGACCGTCTCGCCGAGCGTCGGATGCGGATGGATCGCCTCCATCAGGTCGCGGGCGGAGCAGCCCATTTCAATCGCCAACACGCCTTCCGCGATCAATTCACCGGCTCCCGGGCCGACAATGCCGACCCCGAGCACGGTATCGGTCTCGGCATCGACAAGGATCTTCGTCATGCCGTCGGTGCGGCCGAGCGCATGGGCGCGGCCGCTGGCGGCCCACGGATACTTGCTTACTTCGACAGCCCGCCCGGCAGCCTCCGCCTCGTTTTCGGTCAGTCCGGCCCAGGCGATCTCCGGATCGGTGAACACGACTGCCGGAATCGCCCGCGGTGCAAAGAGGGCCGGCTCGCCATGGAGAGCCTCCACTGCCACCTTGCCCTGATGGCTGGCCCGATGGGCCAGCATCGGCTCGCCACACACGTCACCGATGGCGAGGATCTGCGGGTCGGCCGTGCGCTGCTGGCCGTCCACCTCCACGAAGCCCTTGGCGTTGACCACCACCTGCGTATTTTCGAGGCCGAGGCCATCCGAGTTGGGCCGCCGGCCGACGGCCACCAACACGCGGGAAAATTCCTCCGTCGTCTCACCGTCTGGACCATCGAAGTGGACGGCTATCTTGGTGCCACGATCCTCGAGCTTCACCACCTTTGTCTTGAGGTGGATCTTTTCAAACAGTCCCTCGAGTCGCTTCTGCAGCGGCTTGACGAGATCACGGTCGGCACCCGGCAGCAGCGTGTCGGTGAGTTCGACCACCGACACCCGTGATCCTAGTTCCGCATACACCGTTCCCATCTCGAGCCCGATGTAGCCCCCCCCCACCACCAACAGCGACTCGGGGATGTCGGCCAGCTCGAGCGCCGACGTCGAATCCATGACCCGCGGGCTGCCGATATCGAAGGCCGGAATCCGTGCCGGCCGGGAGCCACTCGCCAGGATGCAATGGTCGAACGTGATCGTCTGGCTCGCGCCGCCGGCCTCCGCCGCCGCCACCTCCAGCGTTGTGGAGTTGGTAAAGCGGGCGGTGCCGTGCACGATCGTCACATTCCGTCGCTTGGCCAGCTGGGCCAGGCCGCCGGTGAGTGAGGCGATGACCTTGTCTTTGCGGGCCCGCAAGGCATCGAGATTGATGGCGGGCTTCTCGAAGGCGATGCCCCACTCCTCCATCTCCCGGCTCTCGGCGAGCACGCGGCCGACATGGAGCAACGCCTTGGAAGGAATGCAGCCACGGAGCAGGCAGGTGCCGCCCAGTCGCGGATCACGCTCCACGAGCGCCACCTCCATGCCGAGGTCGGCTGCCAGAAACGCGGCCGCATAGCCGCCAGGGCCACCACCAAGCACCACCACGGGAACGTGCATCGCGTAACTCTCCCAGGTTCCGGTCTGTTTTCGTTCGGATGTTGTATCGCGGATCCCGGCGGACAGACCGAGACACATTCAGGGGCCGGGCGTGTGGCCCGAGAAAGAGTTGTAGTTTCGCTCGGGATGCGTTTTCAAGAAACGGCCGCCCCGCCGCCGGGGAACCGCATGTTGTGCCGTGTCGGCGGATACCATAATCATGGTAGGCGTTGCCGACGGTGGGCCCACGCGAGAGTGGCGGAACTGGCAGACGCGCTGGATTTAGGTTCCAGTGTCGAAAGACGTGCGGGTTCGACTCCCGCCTCTCGCATTCATTCCCGCTCGTCGCCGGCTCGAGGTGCCGGCGGCGGCAGTGGCTCCCCGTCACGCTCCCGATCGATGTCAGGCACAACCGAGCGGGGCGGCGACACGGGCGTGGGTATGTCGACCGGTCGCGGGGAAGCGACCGCCACGGGGCCCGGCCACGGCCGCCACTGCGTCGCATAAAAACCAAACTGCTCGGGCCGCACCGGGCAGCAGGCCGCGCAGGGGCCACCACTCATTCCGGCCTCACCCCATGCGTCATGCGGAGGCAACGCGAGATCATCCGCGCAGCTCACCGCCGCCATTACCAGGCCCGGCACGATCGCCAACAATAGGTCCCGCACAACCACACCCCCCAAATGAACTATCGGCGATTTTGGTTCTTCCTCAGCAGTCGATTTTTGGCCGGGGGCGATTTTGCCTTCGGCAATCTGTCGGCCGACAATACCGGCAGTCGTCGACTCGGCAGGGACCGCGGAGCGGAGTGAGTCCGTCTCTGGACTGTCTCTGGAGTGGTGCCGATGCGTCGCCTCAATGTCCGCCTGCTCATCTGGCTTGTGGCCACCACCGCACCGGCCGCCGTGGGCGTGCATCTCCTGCACGGGTTTCAGGTAGGCCGCAATGCCGACACGCTTGTCGCGCGGGCCCGCGAAAAACGGGCCGCAGGTGAAGCCGACGAGGCCGTTCAACTCTTGAGCCGATATGTCGGGCTGCGGCCAGATGATGCCGCTGCCTCGGCGGAGTTGGCCACCACGCTCCTCACCCGACTGGAGACGATCCCACCAACGCGGCGGGATGTGGCCCGGGCCTTTGCCGCGCTGGAGTCGGCCGTTCGCGACAATCCTGCCGACGCCCCGCTACGGCTGAAGCTCGCCGAGTTTTGTGTGCGGCTCGGTCGCCATGCCGATGCCGAGCAGCATCTGGCCCTCCTCCCCTCCTCCCGAGTCGATGCCGCCGACGAGGCGGACGTGGCAATGATTCGCGGCCGCGCGGCAATCGGCACCGGGAATCATGCTGAAGCGGTGCGAATTCTGGCCGCGGTGGTGGGCTTTGACCCCGAAGGCAAGACGTTTATCGCTCCCGCCGTTGCCACCGATGCCGATTCGGCCACGGTTCTTGCGGTGTTGGCCACCCTCTTCAACGACGCATTCGATGATCCGGCCACTGCCGACCTGATCATGCGACGGCTCCCCGCGGTAGCTTCGGACGATCCGCAGGTCTGGATCACGCTGGCCCGCTGGCACCTGTACCGAAATGACCTCGCAGAGGCAGTCGCGGCAGCCACCCGGAGTCGCAGGCTCGCTGCCGACGATGCGGAGGCCGCGCTCGTCTCGTTTGAGGTGGCGGTCGCGAGCGGGGATAACGTCACAGCCGCGCAGGTCATCGCGGAGGGCCTGGCAGCCCATCCTGATGACGAACGGCTGCACCGGGCCCGAGGGCTGCTGGCGATCCGCCGCGGAAATCCTGTCGAGGCTGTCGCTGCGATCCGTGCGGGATTGGCCCGCCAGCCCGCCAGCAGCCCGCTCTTGGCCATGCTCGCCGAACTGCTCCTCGAGCAGGGCGACCCGCCCGCTGCCCGCGAGGCGATCGACGCGCTGATCGCGCAGGAGGGGCATGAGCCCCCGTCCGTGGCGTTCCTCGAAGGCTGGCATCTCGTCGAAACACACCGGTGGCTCGAGGCGAAACGGGTGCTGCAACAACTTCGCCCCCAGGTACTCGCGGCAGATCAGGTGCGACGACGGGTCGACCTGCTACTCACCCGCTGCTACGCCGCTCTCGGTATGTTCGATGAGCAGCTCGCTGTCTGCCAGACTGTGTTGGCCGAGACTCCGGAGCTGATGTCCGCGCGACGCGACGCCGCGACGGCCCTGGCCGCCCTTGGCCGGCCGGCCGAGGCCCTCGACCTGCTCAACGCCGCGCCAGCCCAACTGCCCCACGAGGGAGGCACGCTCCGGGCCGAATGCCTGCTGGCCCTGGGACGGGTTGACGATGCCATCGCGTACCTGACCGCGGCCGGTAAGCAGACTCCTGACGATCCGCGGGTTTGGGCGACCCTCGTCGAGGCGACGCTGCGGCAACGCGGCCCACTGGCAGCCCGCGAACAACTGGAGAAGATCGCTCCACCGCTCGCCGCGACGCCGCCACTACTGGTGGCCCGCGGTCTGATCGCCGCCAGCCTGCCGGCAAACGAGGCCGAGCAGGAGTTTACCGCCATCGAGGCGGCGGCTTCGGCCCTGGCCGCAGACGATCGCCGGGGTGTCCTTGCCGGGCTCGCCCGCCTCGCGGCCGGCCGCGGCGACCGCGATTCCGCCGCGAGGCTGTGGGGCGTCATCTGCGACGCGCATCCCGACGACCTGGTCGCCTGGTGGCAGCGGTACGACCTGGCCGCCGCTGCCAGCGACATCGAGGCCGCGGAAGCATGTGTCGAGGCGATTGAGCGGATCACCGACGGGTCATCTGCCGATGGCCGCACCGCCCGGGCCGGCCTTCTCCTGCTCCGAGTCGCGGGCTCGTCGGCAGACGGTAGCGACACGCTGCTCGATGAGGCCCGCCACCTGCTTCTCGAAGCTGAGGCGGAGCGGCCGCGGTGGCAACGGATCCAGCTGTTTTTCGCCGGAGCCCACCGGCTGCGGGGCGACAGCGAGGCCGAACGAGAATGCCTCGAGCAGGCCCTCGCCTGTGGGCCGCTTTCGGTTCGCCAGCGGGTGATACTGGCCGACCTGCGCGACCGCCTCGGCCGGTGGGACGAATGCCGCACAGATCTCCAATCATTGGCCGCGTCCGCCGACGCCCCTCCAGCGATCACCGCCCTGCTGATCGGCAAGCTGATCGACCATGAGGAACTCGACGCCGCCCGTTCCTGGCTGGCGAAGCTCACCCGCAACACTCCCGGCGCTGCCGGCCTCCTCTCGCTCGAGGCCAGGCTCGCCGCAGCCTCCGGCGACCATGCCACCGCGTCGCGGCTGCAGGCCGAGTTCGACGCAGCCCGCGGCAAGGAGCCGGGCTCACCCGCCTTGAAGCGTCCGTGACCGAGCGAGGGCGTCTTCCGCCTCGGCAATCCGGCCGCCCCGCATGCAGGCGACGCTCAGCGCCGTGTAGCTGAAGGGATCATTGGGCTCGAGTTCCACGACCCGCCGGGCATGCCGCACGGCATCCTCATGCCGCTCGAGCCGCGTACACCAGGCAGCCAGCGCCGAGTGGGCCAGCGAAAAATCAGGATGATCCGCCACGACCCCCTCCAGCGCCGTCACCGCCTCGTCCAACTTCCCGGCGTCCTTGAGCTTCTCCGCCGCCGCATACCGATCCTCACGACTC